>CAZTFD010000053.1:0-8851 GCA_964612225.1 uncultured Thermoplasmata archaeon
AGCACTTCTAGTAAGTAGTCTACCTCCTCTTCAGTGTTTTCCCGTCCCAGCGTGATTCTCAGGCTTCCGTGAGCCTGCTGGTGGGTGAGCCCAAGCGCCAGGAGCACATGGGACGGTTCCAGGGAGCCAGTGGAGCATGCCGAGCCAGTGGACGCCGCGATTCCCTTGAAATCGAGCTGCAGTATGAGCCCCTCCCCTTCGATGAAATCGAACCGGAAGTGCGCGTTGTTGACCAGGCGCTTGGTCTTGTGGCCGTTCACGTACGACTTCTGGACGAGTTCCGGGACTGCCTTGATCATCTTGTCCCTGAGCTTCTTCATCCTCTCAGTGGTGGGTTCGAGGTCGCGCCTTGCCATTTCTGCCGCCTTTCCCAGGCCGACAGCCCCCGCAACGTTGACCGTCGAGGACCTGAGCCCTCGTTCCTGTCCTCCTCCCTGTATTATGGGCTCTATCTTTGTCCCCTTCCTGACATAGAGGACGCCTACCCCCTTCGGCCCGTGGAACTTGTGAGCAGACAGCGATAGTAGGTCTATGTTGTCCGCTTTGACATCTATCGGCAGCTTCCCGATGGCCTGGACGGCATCGGTGTGGAACGGAATGCTCCTGGACTGGGCGATCCTACCGATTTCCCTGACCGGCTGTATCGTCCCGATCTCGTTGTTCGCCATCATCACAGATATCAACACTGTGTCATTCCTGATCGCCTGTTCGATTTCCGCCGGATCGACCAGACCTTCTGACGAGACTGGGATGTATGTGACCTCGAACCCGAAGCGCTTGAGGAACTCGCAGGGTTCTAGGATGGCGTGATGCTCGACCTTCGAGGTGATGATGTGGCCTTTCATCTTCCCCTTGTACATCGCCACACCCTTGACAGCCAGATTATCGGATTCCGTCCCGCCGGAGGTGAAAATGATCTCGGCTGGGTCCGCGTTGATGAGATTGGCGGCATGCTTCCTCGAATCCTCGAGGGCGACTTTTGCCTCCCGGCCAAACGAGTGAATGCTAGACGAGTTGCCGTACTTGTCTAGGAAGAAAGGCGTCATGGCGTCGAGTACCTCTGGAAGAACCCTGGTCGTCGCGCTGTGGTCGAAATACACTCTCTTCGCGGGACTGGCAGTCATAACAAGGGGTAGGTGATGATGGCGGACGATTTAATATATTCGCCAGGTTCAGAGCATACCTGAGAGAGCAACCAGCCACCCATTCCAGCGAACTGGAAATGACTAATACTATCCTCCCCCATGCTAGGACGAATCCCCATGGATGTAGGCAGGATAAGGCGGGACTTCGTGGTCCTGAGCAAGGAGATCGGCGGCAAGCTGCCGATATACTTCGACAGCGCCTGTCAGACCCTCAGGCCGAAGCAGGTCGTCGATGCGATAGCGGAGTACTACGACTCGTTCCCTTCGTGCGCTGGCAGGAGCGTCCACAAACTCGCGACTGAGGTATCCTTGCGATGCGATGCAGTGCGCGCACGGGTCGCGGATTTCCTCGGCGCCGAGAGTCCTCTCGAGATAGCTTTCCTGAAGAACACGACCGAGGGCCTGAATACAGTCATATCTGGATCCGGTCTGAAGAAAGGAGACGAGGTCGTGACCACCGACTACGAGCATAACTCCGTGCATGTGCCGGTCCTCCAGTTGGTGGGTTCTATCGGCGTGAAGCATAGGATGGTACCGTCATCGACCGACGGGACTTTCGACCTCGATGCTTTCGAGCACGCGATGAACAAGAATGTCAAGCTCGTTGCGATGACCATGACATCGAACGTGACCGGATACACCCTCCCGGCGAGGGAAGTGGTCGAGATCGCACACTCATACGGTGCGAAGGTGCTATTCGACGCTGCTCAAGCTGCCCCGAGCAGAAAGATCAACGTGCGGGAGCTGGGCGTCGACTACCTTGCAGCCTCGGCTCACAAGATGTGCGGACCGTCGGGCGTGGGCCTGTTCTACTGTCGCGCCGAACTCGGCGACAGGCTCAGACCGCTGATGTACGGAGGCCACGGCGTCACGGACACGAATATCGATTCATTCAAGCTCATGCCGGCTCCCGAGCGGTTCGAGACTGGACTCCAGAATTACTCTGGCATCATAGGCACAGGAGCCGCCCTGGACTACCTCTCCGCGATCGGAATGGATAATGTACGTGAGCACGAGATTACTCTCAACAAGAGGATCACCCGCTCGCTGGTCGATGTGCCTGGAGTCAGGATCCTCAAGCCCGAAGACCCGAACCAACGAAGTGGCATCTTCAGCTTCAACATAGACAATCTGTCCGCGCACGATATCGCGATGATCCTGGACAACTCGAAGAACATCATGATGCGTTCGGGGATGCACTGCTGTCACACCTATTTCCACACGCGCGGCATTGACGGATGCGCGCGCGCATCTGTCTACATCTACAACAGCACCGAGGAGGCTGACCTGTTCACCGGGTCCGTCAGGGAGCTTGCTGAGAGATTCGCCAAGAAGACCTAAGGCGCTCGGGTGAGAAAGACCAGCAGCCTCGATTCGTTCTCCAACAGCACAGGAACCGTGGAGATGGTGAGGTTCTGTCCAGAGCGGCATTCAATGCCGTCCGAGTTCAGGTCGAGGGCGTCGATTGTAGAGTAGTTGAGCACGGAACCGTCGTATGACCATGTGTGAAGCTCGAAGACCGGTTGCAGCCGCGCGGTCCGGTCGTTCGAGCTGCAAGATAGGATGGAGTGTTGGACCGTGACCAAGACCTCGTCCCCCGATGAGAGAAATGGCACGGTCCATGTAATGGTTACTTCGGATGCGGACATGGCTATCCGATCTACGGTTGACGATAGATCGTCGAGAACCCTCACCAGGTCATTGTCAGGATCGACGAACTTGTCTGGCGACAGAAGCCCTGCGAGTATCGAGACAACGAGAAGTGCGGTGACTGACATTACCACCTTGGAGACTATGAAGTCCATCAGACTTCCTCCACGAGCACGTAGACCGTCCTGTTCTCCAGCATTGCGGACATCCTGAGGTCCAGCAGCAGCGAGCTTGTGACGAGGGCGGTCCGACCCGCGCCTGTGATCATGGCGGGAGGGTCTGTCGCGGACCGCACGATCGAAGCCCCGCTATCGAAACTGAGGACCGCGCTCGACGCGTTCGGACCCCCGGCCCTGTCGCCTATGGTCAGGCAGTCGGGCCGGAGGCTCCCATCCCCTCTGAGGTCCAGTGAGACCGTGCGCACGCTCCCGGGACCTTCGGTCGTCAGCGTCTGGGCCGTCGAGATGATCATTTCGAGCCCAAGGCCAGCCCTCCTGACGAAATCCCTGTTCTCCAACCCCTGTAGAGCATGCGAGGCGGGTATCACGGAGAGCGAGGCGACGACCGCCACGATCATGAGTTTGAGCGGGATCGATTCTAGTCCCGCGCAGTCACGGTGCAATCGCATTCGCCATCAGCTCGGGATCACCGGTATCTCGTAGCTCGAATCGATTCCATAGTCCCCCTTCGCGACCGTCACCGTTATCGTTGTCAGCCTCGAGCCGAACTGCTCGACTGTCAGCCCCGTCAGGACTAGCTGTCCATGGGAGTCCGTGACCCCTCTGACAGGACCGCCGTCCCCGGCCTTGACGTTGGCACCCTCGAGCACGACGGTCGCTCCCTCGAGTCTGTCCCCGCCCTGGTCCGTCACTGTGACGGTCATCATGACCCCATCCCTGGAGTACACGCCGTCGCCGTCCCTGTCGTATACAACGATCTCAGATGGGTTCACGAACACTTCTCCGATCGAATGCGGCGCATCGATTGAATTCATCCAACCCATGATGATGGTCAGCCCCAGACCAGCTATCACCACCATGATCAGCAGCTGGAGCGGCAACCCCTCTATGCCCCCAGTGCAGTCTCTTCTCAAACCCCTTCGGAACCTTCTCGTTCTCATGTATCAACCCTGCCTTTGCGGTCTTCCGATCACGCCATTGGAGGCCGGTGTCTTGTCCCGCTCGGCTACATGTAGGCTACGCGAGGAGTCGTCCGGGGAGCCAGAGGCGTTTGCCAACTAACCAGTGTGTTATCATGCATGATTCCCAGGAAAACATGTTCATATACGCTCTTAGCCGGTAGAATCCCTAAGCAGAGGAGAGCCCTCAAGCTCTTTTCTGACCGGAATGGGAATGACAATGGAAGCGGCCAAGTGTCCCAAGTGCGGCGAGGAGCCGGCGTTCATAGAGCACATCGAGAAATGGTACTGTTACGGGTGCAACTCTTACATAGACGAGAGTGAGGACAAGCACGAGTGCAAGGCCGAGCACGCGCACGAGGATCAGGCCACCGCCATCGCTGACGAGCTCAAGGCGCTCGAGGCTGAGGAGTCGAAGCTCGAATGCAAGAACTGCGGCGCGGAGCTCCAGGACCTCAAGGATGGCAGGCTCTTTTGTTTCATGTGTGAGACTTACCAGGACGAGATCGTTGATGAGAAGAAGGAGGAGCCCAAGCCGAACGAGGCCCAGGTCCTCTTGGATACCGTCAGCGTCCCGGCAGTGGAAAAGGCGCCTGAGCAGGTGCAGCCGGTCGTCGAGGTCAAGCCTGAAGTCGCTCCCGTCGTTCCGGAGCAGGCAAAGGAGCCGGAGCCCAAGCCGGCGGAGATAAGGATGTGCCCTTCTTGCGGCCAGCCCCTGAAGTTCATAGAGAAGTACCAGAGGTGCTACTGCTACGGCTGCAGGAAGTACGCTCCCAAGGATGAGGCTCCGAAACCCTCTCCGAACCCAGTCAAGGAAGAGAAGGTCTCGATGAAGTGCCCTGACTGTTCCGGTGAGATGAAGTTCGTCGAGAAGTACAGCGAATACTACTGCTATTCCTGCAAGAAGTACCCGCTCAGGTCTCAGAAGAAGGCGGAGCCCACGAGGCCTGTCTCAACACCGAAGGCCTTGACGTGTCCCAAGTGCGGTGAGCCAGTGAAGTGGGTCGAGAAGTACTCGAGGCACTATTGCCACAAGTGCAAGGAGTACGCTCCGAAGGGATTCGGCGGGGTACCTGTGGACGCCAGTGTGAAGAAGGACTGTCCGACCTGCAAAGAGGTCATGAAGTTCATCCCTGAGTACAATGAGTGGTACTGCTTCAAGTGCAAGAAGTACTCTCTCCGGCCGAGCAAGCCCGTGCTCCTGTTCTGAGCCGCGGTCCTTGAAGTAGGATCCCAGTGAAGGCTGAGCCTTCACCGTTCCGATGGTTTCTGCCATCTAGGGTTTCTTGACCTGTTCCTTTTCCGGCCCGGGGATAGGTGTCGGCCTTCTCCGCGCGCGAAGCAGGAGCGCGACAGCTATCAATGCGACTATGACGATCACGATCGCACCGACGGTCAGCGCGCTGATGCCTCCGCCTTGTTCCTCTGCCAAATCCACCGTGAAGCTCACGGTCACGTCCCTGCGGTTGCCCACACCGTCCGTGACCCTGACAGTGACATTGTGCCCTCCGTCCTTGAGATATGTGAGGACGGTCGAGTTGTCGATCGGCACATCGTAGAACGCCCCGCGGTCCAGAGAGATCTGCACGCGTGCTATGCCGCTCTCTGGATCAGTCGTTATCCATGTGACCGTCACATTCTCTTGGTCGGTCACCTCGTCGGCCGTGGGGGTCGTGATGATGAGTTCCGGCTGCCTCGTGTCCACGAGGAAGCTGACGGTGGCGGTCATCCAACTTCCTGCGTTGTCCGATACGTTGATCGAGACTGTGTGTGCTCCGAATGCGAGGCCAGAGTAGTTGTACGACTGGCTCATGCCAAGATCTGACCATGCTCCTCCGTCGATCTTTGCCTGGTAACCCTTAATCCCAGACCCCAAGTCGTACCCCGTCCAGTTGATGGTTATCGATGTCTGTCCGATGACCTTGTTCGCAGTGGGTGCGATGATTGTCACGTTGGGGGCGTGCGAGTCCACGAATGTCGTCGCGTCCGGTATCGCAGGAGTCGGTTCCACGTTCCCTGCCATGTCCACCGCAACAGTGTAGAAGTCGTAACTCCCGTCTCCATCGAGCAGGGTGGAATTGAGCGTCTCGCGATAAGCTGGAGTTGAATTGACCCATATTGGGATGTACGTCCCACCGTTGAACCTGCAGTATAGGGTGACTGTGTAGAGGTCCCCAGTATCGATGACAATCTCCGTTATGTCGAGGTTCTCGGTGACCGTGTATTCTGGCAGCGGATCGACGCTCGATGCTGGCGCGGACGAATCCACCACCGTCCAAGTGTCATTGCCTGCAGGGGCGGTCTCGTTGTTCCCGGCGAAGTCCACGGCCTGAGCGTAGAATTCGTACAGACCGTCTCCCTCCAATGCTGCAGTGCCGAAGGAGAACTCATATGGCGATGTCGAGACTGCCGAGTAGAACTCGAAGCTCCCCACGCCGTCATATCTGTACCAGAGCTGCACCTCTGCGATGCCGTTGAGGTCCGTCGCCGTCGCAATGATGTCGACCACAGAAGTGCCGGTATACGTGGTCAGCGTCTCGAGCTGTGACGATGGCGGCACATGATCGATCTGCAGGAAGAAGTCGTGCACATATGTGCCATTCTTCTCGAAGTACAGCTCGGTGCCATCTCGCCAGTATCCTGAGGCAGTGACATTGATGAAGGCTGTTCCTTCGGTCGCGTTGACGGCTATCACGGAGAACTGACCATTTGTTCCTGAGATCGCGCTCCCCAGGACGGCCGCTCCCTGGGCCGCCTCCATGACCGCGTCCCTGACCGGGGATAGCGTTATGGCGTCCCTGATTGTGCCTGAGACAACGGGGAACCTGTCTAAGGTGAGGTCAGAGCGGACCGTCTGGTTCTGGGCGATGCTCATCGTGCCGTGTCCCGTGTAGTGCGCGGAGTCCCATGCGTTCACCGTGACATCCACGCTCGCGTTTTCGGCCGGGACGAATTCCCCAGGCAGGTACATGGAATATGTGCCATCCGCCAGCGTCGTCGTGCTGTCCATGAATGCCGTCCCGTTGAACATCGAGACCGTCGCTCCCGCTATTGGTGCCATGGTCACGTTGTCGGTCACCAGGCCCTCCACGAGCGGGACTGTCAATGGGTAGAAATCCACGGTCTTTACATCGTTCATCGCGAGTGAGACCGTGGTCGAATTATCTACATACCCGGTCTTGCTCGCATTCAACCAGTAGTCTCCCGGAACAGCGTCGATATGGAAATAGCCGTCCGATGCGGTGGTCGCGGACTTGCTGAATCCATCAGCCTCAAGTGTGACAGTGAATCCAGAAATCCCAGTCGTCGTGCCTGGCACTTGGACAACCCCCTCCACTACGGGGTTCGTTGGTATTTCGACTAAAAGTCCCTCGTAGATGTATGCTCGGCCAGCGTTTGTAAGGCCCGCAGGCGTGAACTGCGGGTCCCCGACTGCGAAGTCTGGAGCGCTGTCCCCCGTGATGTTGCCCCCGACCGCAACGCTCCCTCCGAAGTACACCGCACCCGCATCCGGGACAAGGACGATGTCCGGATAGGCGTCTGGTGTCGGCCCTCCGAAGTACGCGTACGCCCTCCCGGTGGAGGTGGTGTTGAGGTCACTGTCTGGCGCCCCAACGAGTAGGTCTGTGAAGCCATCCTCGTGGAAGGCACCCGACGCGAGTGCCCATCCCAGGTGCTCGCTCGCTCCCTGCCCCATCGCGGTCAGGTCAACATTGGTATTGAACTTCGAAGAGCCGTAGAACACTGAGACCTCACCGGCGTCGGTCCCATTGTCGTCGTTGTATGGAGCCCCGACTGCAATGTCTCCGTAGGTGTCGCCATTCATGTCAGTCAGTGTCGTGACTGAGAATCCAAGCTTGTCCCCCGCCGACTTTCCATTCACCACGTTGATGGACGGGTTCGCCCTGATCACGTTCCTGATGACATAGGCCGCTCCGGTCGCAATTCCTCCCACCTTGTGAGTGGGTGCTCCGACCACCATGTCCGTCGAGGTATCCCCGTCAACGCTGACATTGCCAGCAACGGACCATCCGAAGTTATCACCGGCTGCCTCACCGGAGAATGTCTTGTCAGCAACACCGTTCAACGGCGAGCCGCCATAGAATACGTACGCTCGTCCCGAGCTGGGGAGGCTGTTCGCGTTCGCGAAGGGCGCGCCCACGATCAAGTCCGCCATGCCGTCGCGGTTGATGTCCCCACCGGCAGCGAGGGAGTACCCTAGTTCCTCACCGTCGTTGGTGCTGTTGATCCAAGCACCAGCAGAGCCCGGGAATTCGGGCCCGCCGTACACGATCGTGACATTCCCAGCATCGGCATGTTCGTTCGGGTCCGCAAGGGGCGCTCCGATTGCAAGGTCTGCGAAGCCGTCGCCGTCCAGATCACCCGCATTGGCGACCGCCCATCCGAAGAGGTCTCCAGGGTGAGTGCCGTTGACGACAATGGTCTCGTTCATAGAGACGTTGTCTTCGGACAGATAGATCGTCACGGACCCAGCATCGGTCATACCGTAAGGGTCGGCGAACGATGAACCTGCGACCAGGTCCGCAATCCCGTCCCCATTCAGGTCCATGAGCGCGATCGATTTCGCGAAGTTCTCGGACACGGCCGTTCCGTCCCAATGTCCAACGGGCTGCTGATACTCCTCGCCCGATGCGGGTCCTGAGATGAGAACGAACGCTATCGTGGCTGAGATCATGCTCACAATCATGCCGCAGGCGGCAACGCGTCTAGCTTTATCAGAGGTCATGCTGAAATCCCCACCAGTCTTCCTCGTTTCGAACTGGCTCATGATTGCAGTCGACTCTATATTAACCTTGTTTGATTGGCGGGGTCTTCCTGCGTCGCTGGTAGGAGGTCTGGGAATGAGCCACCGGGGAGATTTGAACTCCCGACCTGCTGATTACAAATCAGCTGCTCT
>CAZTFD010000054.1:0-8828 GCA_964612225.1 uncultured Thermoplasmata archaeon
CGGCCAATTGGGCATCCGACGAGCCACCCTGAAGCATCAAGGCCCTCGATATCAACGGATATGCCGACACGTTGAGCGAAGTGTCAAGCGGTAGAGGGAAAGACAGAGTATCGATCTGAGCAGCGGCAAAGGGAGCTTCGAGCAATGGGTCGCTCACTCCGAAATCGGAGCGGTCGATTCCACTTCTCGCTGGAACGAGGGGGACTAGGAGTGATGTGGCAATGAGAGCCACTAGTACCGCCGATGTCAAACGACGCAAGCAGACCCATCCAGTGGACTGACAGTAGTCTTACTTTTATATGATGTTTTCGGAAAAAATCCCAGCGCCCCGAGAGCGAATATCCTGTCCAAGTGTTATATAGCCTGGCGAATCTAACATGTCCCGATGAGCGCCTCGATCAAGATAGGCAAGATATTCGGCATACCCATCAACCTTCACATCACATTCCTTCTGATACTTCCGCTGTTCGCATATCTCTTCTCGGACCCCTCAAGACAGACAGAGATCCTCGGCATTGCCCTTAGCTTCAAGAACCTTGACGCTGAGACCTGGGTGAAGTACGTCTTCGGGACTCTCGCAGCAGTCGTCTTCTTCATGACCATCTTGGCGCACGAGCTGGCGCACTCGTACCTCGCGCTCAGGTACGGAGTCAAGATCAAGAGCATCACTCTGATGGTCTTTGGTGGGGTCTCGTCGATGGAGGAGATGCCGAGGCAGCCAGGCCAGGAATGGAGGATGGCTTTCGCTGGACCGTTATCGAGCCTGGTAATCGGCGGAGCATCCTATGGCGCGATGCTGGTACTCGACCTCGTCAATCCTGGCGGGGTCATCATCGACGGAGCGATAATTCTCCTCGGGTTGATGGCGCTGTACAACGTCCTTCTGGCGGGATTCAACATGATCCCTGCGTTCCCGATGGACGGCGGAAGAGTGCTCCGGGCGTTCTTCGCGACCAGGATGACCTACATCGAGGCCACCAAAAAGGCGGCCCGCATAGGCAGGTACTTCGCCATCGCGATGGGCATCTTCGGGATCTTCTACAACTTCTTCTTCATACTCATCGCGCTCTTCGTGTACATCGGCGCCACAGAGGAGGAGCAAGCGACGACCATCTCCGAGGGCCTGCACGGATTGACCGTCCGCCAGGTGATGTCGGAGAATGTGGCAGTCGTTCACCCGGATACGTCCGTGCAGCAGCTTCACGACCTCATGCTCTCCACCCGGTACATGGGATTCCCGGTCGTGGAAGGGGGCCTTGTTGGAATAGTGACACTCTCTGACACCCACAGAGTGCCGAGGGACAAGGTCCAGTTTGCCCGAGTCAGGGACATCATGACACGGAATGTGGTCACAGTTTCTCCCGACCTTGATGCCACGAAGGCGCTCTACCTCATGTCCCAGAAGCGCGTCAGCAGGCTCGTCGTCATGGACGGTACTCGCATAGCCGGCATCGTCACTCAGAAGGACTTCCTCAGGGCGATCGATGTCATGTCAGCGAGGAAACAGGTCTCCCGGTGGGGCCAGCAGTTCCCGCCAGAGCAACCACCTGTCGCTCCCGTGTGAAGGCTCAACCGGACAGCTGCTTCTTGTTGAACAGCACGAGGCTGATGGCGATAGCGACCACCGCATACACCGCCATCACTATCGCAGAGAGGAGCGGGTCCGGGTAGTATTGGTGTATCGTGATCCCGAAATCGGAGTTGACGATGTCCTCCGGGTACGGGTCCGACATCGTGAACATCATCACACCAGATGAGAATGTCAGTGACGCCGGAATCTTCACCCCAGCGAACATGCCCACGCTGTCGACGATCGGCAGTATCATGACGAACATGAAGAATGTCAGAACGAGCGCACCAACGGACCCCTTCAATATCGAGCTTATCAGGTACGCTATGGCCATGACCGCCAGGAGGTATTCGATTGCGAAAGCGAAGGACATGCCGAAGTCGTCGTCGACGCCACCCAGGGTCAGCATCGAGAGGACCGCAACAGCAAGGTAGAACAGACCCAGGACGACGATGCCCACGGTCATGCTCGCCCCGAACTTCCCATAGAGAATCGAGCTCCTTTTGATCGGATTGGGGAACATGAGATAGCCAGTCCGGTTCTGGAACTCTCCGACAATCGAGTCGGCTCCGAAGAACGTGGCGCATATCACGACAAGGATGCTCGCGAAGTTGATGAACAGAGTGTCGAACTCGGTGACTGGTGTGTGCCATTTGAAGCTCGCGGTGATTACCTGGTTTGTCACGTTCTGAGTGAACACCACGGTGTTCACAGAGATTGAAGAACCTCCGATAGACCCGGAGTTCATCAGTATCCAGTTGGTCCCATTGTTGGACGGGAACAACGTCCCGTTGTTGTAGAGCTGCAGAGTGCTCAGATCGATCGTGCTCGAGCCGAGGCTGCCCGTGCCGTAGATGGTGACACCTTGGAACGCGAGCGGCTCGTCTGGGCGTACCGGATCATGGTTCTGTCTATTTCCAAATGCATATATAGGAATATTTACACCGCCTTGTCAGTCTCAGTCCCATGATAGTCAGAACCCGCTAGTGGCGGCAGGGCGTAGATCAGGGCCGTGATGGCGACAACGATGATGACGGAGGAGAGGAGCCTCTTCGATCTCAGGTACTTGAGTATCTCGTACCTCCAGACGACCTGGACCTGGTTCATGTCGCCCGGGAGCTTCCTGCTTCGTGACTGCTCGCTCATTTGGTTCACCTCGACTCCTTGATGAGGTCCATGTACATCATTTCGAGCGGCAGGCCGATCGGACTGAAACCAGTTACATCAATGCCTGAGGACTGTATGGCCTGCAGGAGCTTGGCCCTCTCGTCCCCGTTCCCCTCGAACGTGAGGACGAAGGTGTCGTCGTTGACCCTCTCGATCGACTTGACATCCTTAAGGTGCCGAATCTTCTCCAGTGAAAGATCATCCACGGGCTTGGAGCTCGTGACCTCGATCTTGACCGACTTGATGAGGCCTTTGAGTTTGACGATGGAATCGTAGACCAGGAGCTTGCCCCTATCGATCAGGGCTGCTCTGTCACAAGTCTCCTGGACCTCCATCAGTAAGTGAGAGCTCATGAAGATGGTGTACTTCTGCTTCTTCAGCTCCCTTATGATCTCCCTCACTTCGACCATCCCTCTCGGGTCAAGGCCGCTCGTGGGTTCATCTAGTATGAGAATGTCCGGTTCGTGGAGGAGGGCTTGGGCAATCGCGAGCCTCTGCTTCATGCCCTTGGAGAACTTGCCGATGCGTGTCGTCCTCCACTCGTTCAGCTTTACCTGGTGCAAAACATCTTCCGTCCTCGTCTTGATCTCTCTCGTGTGCATCCCGCGGATGCTTCCAAGGTAGGACAGGGTCTCGATAGGGGTGAGGTACGGATAGAACTCGGGTGTCTCGACAACCGCCCCGACGCTTGCGAGCGCCTGCTTCGGATGTGTGAGAACGTCTACCCCGTGCATGTAGGCGCGCCCGCTCGTCGCGGATATCAGGTTGGTGAGTATCTTGATGGTAGTGGTCTTGCCGGCGCCGTTCGGTCCGAGGAATCCGACGGTGGAGCCCTCAGGCACCTGGAGAGTGAGGTTGTCAACGGCCTTTATCGGGCCGAAGGTCTTCGTAAGGTTCTGGATCTCGATCATGTAATCCCCTTCGTGATTACTTCGTATCCCAGGCGAACGAACGAGCTGTATTTAACTGAAACTGTGGAACACCGCAAGAAGACGTCTCCGAATCCAGCATGGTCGAAACCACCTCGATAGTCGGGTCCTTGACGGTTGGACGCAATCTACATGCCCAGAGCGCTGTAGACCGCCTTTGCGTGCATCTCCGCCTCTTCCCTATCCTTGACCGGATGTATCAGGAGTCTGCCGCGAGGATAGACGGTAATCTCAACGCCCTTCCTAATCACGAGCATGACCTTTGGATTCGATAGGATCTCGTACCCGACCTTCGCCAATAGCCTTTCACATTCGTCCAGATCAAGAGAGACCTTGCCCTTTGGAACGGCCTCGAATGCATCGTACTTGCACGGCTTGACAGCGAGGAAATCCAAAGTATTCACTTCTTGCCCAGGATTGCGTTCAGTAGAAGGTCGACATTCCGCTTGAGGTCCTTCAGAGTGGATTCGTTGATGATCATATAGTCCGCAAGGGCGATTGCCTCTCCCAGGCCCCATTCGAGCTCCCGTTTGTCCCGCTGCTCGAACTCTGCTCGAGTGGCGGGGGAGTCCTTCCTACCCCTTGCGACCAGCCTCTCGAACCGGGTCTTGGAGGACGAGTGTATTCCGATGACCTTCAAGTCGTCCCCAAAGGCATGCTTGAAAGCCCTTATCTCGTCCGGACCACGGGCGCCGTCGATGACCACGAGGTCGCCGCCTATGTAGGGGATGGTCCTCTTCGCCCAGATATCCATGCCATACCTCTTCCTCTCCTCATTCGCAATGGTCCCGACACTTGAGTCGGAGGCGTCCAGCCCGAATTCCTTCGCTTTCTCTCTCACGATGTCCCCCATTCGGATTATCTTGGCCTTCCTGGATTCGCAGCACTTCAAGAACTCTTCCTTGCCCGAGCCTGGCATCCCCGTTGTAACGAGTATCTTCATCGTCAATCCAGATTGCTAATGGTGGACATAACAAAAAACCTTTTGGCAATGGCGATCAGATGTCCAGCGTCTTTCCGATGGCGGATTCACCGAACGATGCCATCTCGACCTTGTCGAATCCGATCTTGCTCCAGTACCTGGGACAAAGGCCCAGGCCGAGGCAGTCCCTATACGCCCCCTCATCCTGGAATGAGGCCTCAAAATTGGAGACCCTGTCTGCCTTTAGGTCTATGGGGTCAGCCAAGACCGACGCGATGGTTTCAGGAGTCACTTTCGCGCCTCCTGATCTCATGTTCGATATCATCGCTACCGGTTCGACACCGGCCTTGGCGCACATCCTGAGAGCTAGCGTGGCATCCCGCGCTCCCATGCCCGACGCGAATGCCACTTCCAGCGCTGGAATGTCATAATGGAGGTATCCAGGATCCTTGATCGCGAGCATCATCTCATTTGGATCCTCATCGGTCTTCAGGAACGTGCGGCAAGGGAACGGACAGCCATAGCACGCGACATGCCGGTGGACCAGCTTCTTGAAGTCGTCTCGGTCGGCGACCTTGGAGTATGACGATAATCCCTGATTCTGTCCCAACTTGAGGATGTGCTCCCTCATAAGAAGCACTGAATCCTCGAAGTGCTTCTCCGGCTCTGCAAGCTCGATCTCCCCCATCCCGCGGACGGCAACTGCGAGCAGGTTCTTCTCTCCGAAAACACCGCCAATACCTGCCTTGTCCTCTCCGCCCCAGTAGTCGATCACAAGCTGAGAGCACCCGCGCTTGGAATCGCCCCATGGGCCAGACGAGATCACATGTATCTTACTGTCGCCCTGATCTGAGCGTATCTTGTCGATCCGCGTCCACGAGTCCTTGCCCTTCAGGTCTGTGGATTCAACGAACTCAATGATACCGTCCCTGATCCACAGATACCCGGGTTTCTCAGAAACCCCTTTGACGACAATGAAATCGAAACCGGACAGCTTCATCTCCACCCCCGCGAAGCCAAGCATCGGCATGAACCGCGACCATCCGTCAGAGTAGTTCTTCGCGTGGATGAACCCTGCGCACGCAGCCGGAACGAAACTGGCGGTCAGCACACCGGTTCCGAACACCAGTGAATCCTCTCCGTGGATCGAGGACAGCTTGTCAGCGGTCACGAGCGAGGCGATCCCGTCGCCTGCTAGCTCCTCAGTGAGCTCGGCAACGCTTGCCTCGCCCGTGGCGAGATCGAACACGCCGATCTTCCCGTTCCTCAGGTACATCTCATTCCTCCAGTGAAATGCAGCCCGTAGGACAGGCTCTTGCGCACTTGGCCTTGCCACCGCACAGGTCGCAGGCCTCCCTCAGGAGCACGGGCTTGGAGCCGGGTCCGCTTGAGCCGGATGCCTGTTGTCCCGACATCAGTCCCTCAGGCCTCCCAAGGACCAGTCCCTCGGATTTAGTCTTCAGCACGAGCCCGAAGTAGTTCGCTTTGTCGTCGATGTGCAGGATGATGCTCGATGACATCGGAGTGAGCACAGAATCCCTGTGGAGGCTGCACGAGGTTTCGCAAAGCCCGCAGCAGATGCATTTCAGCGGCTCGATCTTCAGCCTCAGTAGATCACCCTGGATACGAAGGAAGTCACTCTATGTTCTCCGCCACCTCGGTCGTGACCCTGTCGCAGTAGATACACCTCAGCGTGATGGGCTTCTTGGACTCCACGACGAACTCTGGCTCAACGGGCTCATCCTTGTTCGTGATGCAGCCGGGGTTGGCGCACCTCATGATGCCCTTGATCACGTTCGGGACCTCGACCACGAACTTCTCGGCCACGTTGTAATCGCGGATGATGTTGATCGTGGCGTTAGGAGATATCAGCGCGATCTTGTCCAGCTCCTTGGGGTCCAGTTCGCGGTCCTCAATCTTGACGATGTCCTTCCATCCAGCCTTCTTGCTCGGAACGTGCATCAGCACGCTCACGGTGGAGTTGACATCGTCCTTGACGCCGATGATCTTCAGCACCTTGAGCGCCATGCCCATGGAGATGTGGTCTATGACCGTCCCATTCCTGATAGGCGTGACCTTGAACTCCTTCATTTCAAACCTCCCAGAGTGAGGCCGAGGAGCGCCATCCTGATTGGCACCCCGTTGAACGCCTGGTCGAAATACTTCGCATGCGGGGTCGAGTCCACCTCCGGGGAGATCTCTCCGACCCTCGGAAGCGGGTGCATTATGATCATGTCCCTTTTCACGTCCTTCAGCATGTTCATGTCTATTCTGAAGGTCCCGGCGACCTTCTGATACTCGGCGGGGTCAGGAAACCGCTCCTTCTGGATGCGCGTGACGTACAGAACATCCGCATCCTTGATTGCGTCTTCCAAGGAACTGGATATCTTGGGCTTGTGTCCCATGGATTCTATCTGCTTCAGGTGCTCCTTCGGTATCTGAAGTGTCGGAGGGGCGACGAACGTAAGCTCCGCGCCGAACATCGCCAGCGCCTCTGAGAGCGAGTGGACAGTCCTTCCATACTTGAGGTCGCCTACGATGACCACACTGTTCCCTTCGACCTTCTTCTTCTCCTTCCTTATCGTGAAGAGATCAAGCATGGTCTGAGTAGGGTGTTGTCCAGCTCCGTCCCCAGCATTTATGACAGGTCTGTCTGCGAAGTGGGCGGCCAGCCTGGCGGCTCCTTCCTGCGGGTGCCTCAGGACAATGACATCGCAGTAGGAATCGACCATCCGGATCGTGTCTGCCAGAGTCTCGCCCTTAGCTACGGACGCACCTGTTGGCTGGTCGAAGCCTAGCACCCTTCCTCCGAGGCGCGTCATTGCGGCGGCGAAGGACAGCCTGGTCCTGGTCGACGGCTCATAGAACAGCGATCCCATGACATGCCCCTCCAGGAGCACACTCCTTTCCTCCCCCTTCGCGATCGGCACCATCTTCTCCGCTAGCTTCAGGACATGCTCGATCTGCTCTCTTGAAAAATCACGGATGGAGACGATGTCCATCCCTTTGAACACTGCTGACATCAAGCTCCTAATCTTTTGTCGGCATATAAGCTTCTCGATTCTGAATGCTCAAGTGCTTTGGTCAGCGCTCAAGGGAATCGCTCCCAAGTACACATGGAAAAGGAAATGGTAAGAAAAGGTTTACATCGGAGTCCTATGCATCCCATCTCAGAGAGGACCCACGACTGTGGGCAAAATGAAACCCACGAAGAAGGCGACGACCCACACGACGATTGCCACTCCGAGTGCCTTCCACCAGCCCATGCTGTAGAGGCTTCCCAGGGCCAGCAACCAAACGAACCCGGCTATCAACGCCGCTAGGAGCCCTTCACCAAGGAAGAAGTACGCCAGGGCGTAGATGACAGCCCCGACTAGGGCGGCCAATATGGCGGTCCCTACCCCTTCTTTCTCTCCAAACAGCTTCGTTATGACGTAGATGATGATGGTCGAGATGATCAGCCCTACTAGGAAGAAGATCAATGCCTCCCCAAGTGTTACTGCCATGTTCTCATCACCTCTCAGGTCTTCATGATCCGCTTGCCGGTCTCACGTCCCTTTACAGGGCCGCGTCCACCGGCGGACTTCGACGCACGACTCTTTGCTGCTGTCATTCTTCCGCCTCTGCTTTTCTTTGCCATTTCATTTCACCTCCGATTTCTTTCCGATACTATCTGATCTTTATGACTCCCATTAGCAACAGGACTATGATTGCTATTACTACCGCACCGAGAAGGCCAAACACCCACCAGCCTACCAAGAATGCGATTACTGAGCCTATCCCAATGTGAGACCATTGCACGGTTATTGGCATTCCATCGCCTCCTATTCCCTCACGGTTGCGGCGTCCATCGAAACCGCTGACTGCGCCATCGCCCTGCCGTCCAGCGTTGCGCCGGCATTCAGCACAATCGCCGTTTGACTCAATACGATCCCCTTCATGGCCGCAGTCGTTCCAATTGTAGCTTGGCCTGCGACCTGCCAGAAAACGTTGGAGGCCTGTGCGCCGCCGCTTAGAGTGACATGGGCACCATCTGCCACGTCCAGATTCTGCGCTATCTGGAAGATCCAGACATCATTTGCGCCCCCCGATAGAGTGACTCCAGCGGCAGATATTAGGACACCGGTACCCCACTTGTAAAGCCCAGGAGCGAGTGTCATCGAAGTGACATCTCCGGCACCCAGCTCAGTATGATCAGGGTTCGTCCGTCCAGCTGCGTCGGTGTACGCGGTTTCCATGT
>CAZTFD010000055.1:0-1558 GCA_964612225.1 uncultured Thermoplasmata archaeon
CATGCAATCCTCTGCGCCAAGAAGCACATAGGAAACGAGCCGTTCGCAGTGATGCTCGGTGACGACATAGTAGTGAGCGACAAGCCCTGCATCGGCCAGCTGGTCGACGTGTTCGAGGACGTCAAAGCATCAGTCGTGGGCATCGAGCAGGTCCCGAAGTCGAAGCTACAACGGTACGGGGTCATCAAGGGCAGGCGCACGAAGGACGACCTCTACAAGATAGACGACCTCGTGGAGAAACCGTCCCCCGAAGAGGCCCCGTCAGACCTCGCTATCATAGGTAGGTACGTGTTCCAGCCGGACATATTCTCGTCACTAGAGAAGATCGGCCCAGGCAAGGGCGGCGAGTACCAGCTAACCGACGCTATGCGGCTGGTCTGCCGGAAGAGCGGGCTCTACGGCCTGAAGTTCAAGGGAAGAAGGTTCGACATTGGCAGCAAAGTCGACTGGATCAGAGCGACAATCGCTCTGAGCATGGACAGGAAGGACTTGGCAGAGGAGCTCAGGTCCGCTCCTGAGCTTGCCGCGAAGAGACGTTGAGCGAATCAGACGTACTGCGCCTTAATGGCTGACTTCTCGGAATTGTCCTAATGGACTATGATATAGCGACCGAGAGCCGCGACAGCATTCCAATGGAATTGCCATAATCTATTATAGCTAGGTCGGGATTCCGCAGTCAGAGGTACCGCCTTGAAGCTGATGGCCAAGTACTACAGCATTGAGGACGTGGACATTGGAGAAGACACGATCGTGCGCGAGTTCACGAACTTGTACGGGTGCAAGATCGGAAAGGGATGCAAGATCGCCGCCTACGCCGAGATACAGCGCGGGGTGAAGATTGGCGACAGGTGCAAGATTGAGGCATTCGCTTTCATTCCCACAGGCGTAACAATAGAGGACGAGGTCTTCATCGGGCCTCATGCGTGCTTCACCAACGACAAGGTTCCCAAAGCAGTAGGCGACTGGGAGGTCACCCCCACGCTCGTAAGGAAAGGCGCATCGATTGGCGCGAACGCGACCATCGTCTGCGGCGTCACGATAGGCGAGAACGCACTCGTGGGCGCTGGAGCGGTCGTCACCAAGGATGTCCCGGCCAACGCTATCGTGGGAGGAGTCCCGGCAAAGAAGATCGGCTCGAGGGGAGCCAGCAAGAAGAAGCCCAACAAAGGGAAGGGGAAGAAATGAAAGTTCCAATCGCTCAACCAGTCATGACTGAGAAGATGATAGAGGCCGCTGCGAACGCCCTCAGGACTGAGAGGCTGACGCTCGGCGAGAGCGTATTCAAGTTCGAAGAGGCCTTTTCGAAGATGTGCGGGTCGAAGTACGCCATCGCTGTCAGCTCAGGCACGGCAGCGCTCCAGCTGGCACTACAGGCCTATGGGCTCAAGGCGGGCGACAGGGTATTGGCGCCCGCGATGTCATTCGTCGCAACTACCAATTCGTTTGTTCCTTTCGGAGGCGTTCCAGGGTTTGTCGATGTCCTTGAGAAGGACTACACGATCGACCCAACGAAGCTGAAGGCCGCATTCGAGAAGAAGACCAAGGCCGTGATGCCCGT
>CAZTFD010000055.1:1652-8786 GCA_964612225.1 uncultured Thermoplasmata archaeon
AGACTTTGGGATAGCCCATATCGAAGACTCTTCGGGAACCTTGCAGACGCGGGATGCTTCTCGTTCTACCCCACCAAGAACATGCATGTGGGAGGCGACGGAGGCATGATCACGACCAACGACGAAAAGGTCGCCGACGCCTGTCAGAGAATGAGGCACTGCGGCCGGAAGAAGGGCAGCAACTACGAGCACGACATCATCGGATACACTTACAGGCTCAACTCGGCCAACGCCGCCGTCGGCATCGAGCAGCTCAAGATGCTGCCCGAGTGGAACGAGAAGAGGCGAGCGGCTGCGAAGGCTTATGACCAGATGCTCAAGGGAGTCGGGGACCTCGTGCTCCCACCAAGCCCAACTAGCGATGTCTCTCCGGTCTACCACCTGTACACGCTGAGAACGAAGAAGCGGTACGAGCTCAAGGCCCACCTAGACAGCAAGGGAGTGGGCGTCGGACTCAACTACGAGATACCGATCCACCTGCAGCCGATCTACAAGCAGATGTTCGGGTTCAAGGAAGGCGCGCTCCCGATCACGGAGAAGTGCTGCAAAGAGGTCATCGCGATCCCGATGTTCGCGGATATCACACAAGACCAGATCAAGTACGTGGTCGAGTGCGTCAAGGAGTTCTACAACAAGTAGGCGGATCCACATGACGAAGTACAATGTCGGTGTCATAGGCGTCGGATACTGGGGCAGGAAGATCGTCGACGAGTACACAAAGGTCGAGAACGTCAACCTGGTCGGGGTCTCAGACCTGGACGAGAAGAACCTGCAGTTCTGCGCGGAGAGATATGGTGTCAAGAACGGTTTCACGGACTACAAGAAGCTCCTTGCCATGAAGGACCTGCACGCGGTCAACATCTGTACTCCGAACCAGATGCATTACAAGCTAACGAAGGAGGCGCTTGAGGCCGGGAAGCATGTCCTCGTCGAGAAGCCTATCACACTGAATTCGAAAGAGGGTAAGGAGCTGGTGGAGCTCGCCCAGAAGAAGAAGCTCACGCTCTCCGTCGGCCACATCTTCAGGTTCAACAACGCTCTCCACGAGGTCAGACGTTTGATCAAGGAGGAGAACTACTTCGGAAAGCTCTATCTGATAGAGTGCGACTGGCTCAACCTAGAGAAGGCGTTTCCGGACAGGGACGTCCTCTTCGACCTCGCGCCGCACATGTTCGACATACAGAACTATCTCACGGACCAGTGGCCCGTCGAGATCAGCTGCACAGGAGGGCCCTTCAGACGGAAGGAGGGCGAGGAGACGGCCTACATTGCATCCAAGTATAAGGACGGCATGATCTCGATGGCCAACATATCCTGGCTAGTGCCTAAGAAGACCAGGCAGATATTCATCGCGGGAGAGACAAAGTCCGCCCTGATCGACGCAGTCGCTCAGAAGATAACCGTCTACGAGAGCGGGTACACGAAGGACGTCCTGATCAACCCGAACAACACGATAAGGGACGAGCTCATCCATTTCGTCAGTTCGTTCAGCGACCCGACGAATGAGACCAGGAACAGCGGGACCATCGGCGTTAAGACGGTCGAGCTGATCGAGGCCGCCAAGCGGTCGATGAGCGAGGGCAGGGTAATCAAGGTCTGACCAGGCACACGGATGCCATTTTATAGCCGGTCCGTGGATTCACTGGCCGATGCCATCGACGCTCATGCTTCTGTCCAATCCATACAGGCCAGACCCTCGCGTTCTGCTCGAGGCCAGGGGGCTCAAGAGCGCTGGATATGAGGTACATCTCTTGGCGTGGGACAGGGAGGAGAGCCGACCATCGGAAGCAGACGAGAACGGAGTCCATGTCATCCGACTCGGACCGAAGGCACCGCAGCGTGCACCCGCGAAGATCTTCGTGAGTCTTCCGAGGTTCTGGTTACGGGCGTTGCGAGCGAGCAAGCGGCTCAAGTTCGATGTTGTTCATGCGAACGATTTTGACACTCTACCGCTCGGGATGGCGGTTTCGAAACTATCCGGAAAGCCTCTGATCTATGACGCGCACGAACTCTATGCAAAGATGATCGAGAACGAGGTTGGTCCGATCTCGAAGCTCGTCTGGATATGGGAGAGGAGATGTGCGCGAAGAGCGGATGCGGTCATTACGGTCAGCGATGCCCTCGCCGCAGAGCTATCTATCGGAAGAAAGGACAGGGCACGCGTAGTGACCACCAGCCAGGACCCGTCAGTCGCCGAGGGGACGGACATCCTTGCTATCAGGAAGAAATACGGCCTCAAGGGATTCGTGGTCTCTTACCTCGGGTCTCTCGAACCCGGCAGGTTCGTGGAGGAGACGATCTCATCGTTCACGTCTGCCGACAAGATAACCGTCGTCGTGGGCGGAACAGGCACACTCCAGCCGACGGTGTCAAGGGAGGCTCTTCACAATCCTGCAGTGAAGTTTATCGGGACGGTAGACACGGACGAGGCTCTCAGAATCACCCGGGCCAGCGATATTGTCGTGGCGATGATGGACCCCTCGAATCCGAACAACGTCGTCGGAACGCCCGGCAAGATAATCAACGCGATGGCATTGGGCAGGCCAATGATCACCACCGAAGGTTTGGAGATAGCGAAGAGAATCGAGGCGGAGGGATGCGGGATTGTGATTCCCTACAGCAAAGCAGCCTTCGTCGAGGTAGTCATCAAAGCCGCGTCCGATGCCAAGCCACTTGCCGAAATGGGGCGCAAAGGAAGGCAGTTGTACGACCGGGAATACTCCTGGGATCGGTCAAAAGACGAGCTTCTACGCACGTACCAGTCAGTTCTGAGGGCTCCTTAGGCCCACTTGTGGGCCTAAGTATTATATACCCTGTAGCCCATTTTATTGTCCGTCCGACACATGTCGGACTTCATGGGATGGGATGCAGAGAACAGCATTGCAGCTACGCTCCAGCCACGCCATGTTTTCGCATTCCGCTTGGAGAGGAATCCGATGTATCTGAAGGAAATCGAGCTCGAGAACTTCAAGTCGTTCGCGCGGAAGACGAGAATCCCCCTCTTGGAGGGCTACAGCGCGGTCACAGGGCCGAACGGCGCGGGCAAGTCGAACATATCGGACGGGATCCTTTTCGTACTTGGCCCACGGAGCTCACGGGTCATAAGGGCGGGAAAGCTCACCGACCTCATTTTCAATGGCGGGAAGGACAAGAAGCCCGCTAGCGAGACCAAGGTCAGCCTCGTGTTCGACAACGCCGACAGGCTGATCCCAATCGATTCCAACACTGTGAAGCTCACGCGCGTCGTGCGAGTATCGGATAACGTGGAGGGATACTACTCTTACTTCTACGTCAACGACAGGAAATCCTCCTTGGGTGAATTTGACAACCTCTTGGCTAACGCGCACATAAGCGCCGACGGGTACAACTTCGTCCAGCAAGGGGACATCACCAGGATAGTCGAGATGACCAACTTGGAAAGAAGACGCATCCTCGACGACATCTCGGGAATCACCAAGTTCGATGAGGAGATCCAAAGCGCGGAGAAAGAGCGCCTGGCGGCCGAGGAGAACATCGGCAGACTGACGATCATCCACGACGAGCTCAAGAAGCAGATGAAGCAGCTGGATGCGGACCGAGAGGGTGCTCTGAAGTACAAGGACCTGCACGACACGCTCTCGACGGCTCAGGCGTGCATGGTCATGAAGAGGAAGGAGTCGGTCGAGCGCGAGATCGCCTCCATCACCGAACAGATCACGAACTACACCGCCGAGAAAGAGAAGGCCGAGGCCAAGAAGACGGAGCTAGACGCCGAGCTGATCAATGTCAGCCAGGAGCTCACGGCCGTCGAGGCGGAGATTACAGAGCGCGGGGGCGAGGAGGCCAAGGAGATCAAGGAGAAGATCGACAACCTGCGGATAGAGATCGCCCGCGCCAAGGACGCCGTCACCAACTCCGAGGAGATGATCGAGTCCCTCAAGGAGGTCAAGCAGGCACAGCAGGAGGACCTCAAGGCCGTCATGAAGGACCTCAAGGAGCTGGAGGACAAGCTTGCGCCCCTCAGGGAGACTCATAAGGAGAAGTCTGGGCAGCTCGAGGAGAAGCGGGGCAAGCTGACAGAGCACCAGGATGAGCTATCGAAATCCGACTCCGAGCTCAGCAATCTTCAGAAGGAGGCACTGGGACTCTCCGTCGAGGTCTCGAC
This sequence comes from uncultured Thermoplasmata archaeon, assembly GCA_964612225.1. Lineage (GTDB taxonomy): Archaea > Thermoplasmatota > Thermoplasmata > UBA10834 > UBA10834 > COMBO-56-21. Next base: position 5,797 of record CAZTFD010000055.1, read on the forward strand.
CAAGGAGGAGAAGCTCCACGCACTCAACCTCGAGCAGGACAGGTTGAACGAGCGACTTCAGAGGCTCAAGATCGACATAGCCAACCTGGAGGAGACCAAGAAGACCTACGAGTTCGAGCTCAAGGACACCGAGTGGTCCGCAAAGGAGCTCAAGAACGAGACCAAGGGCACGAACCAGAGCTCGAGGAAGCTCCAGGAAGAGTATCAGGCCAAGAGGAACAAGGAGAGGAAGCTCCTGGAACAGTACCAGGACCTCGACAACGCAATCAAGAGCCTCACCAGGGAGTACAACCAGCTCAAGGCTGAGGCAGAGGCGGTCAGCCAGGTCAAGAAGGGATACAACAACGCTGTGAGCACACTTCTCGAAGCCAGGGACAAGGGCTCGATCAAGGGCATCCACGGAACGATCGCGGAGCTTGCGGAAGTGGATGACGAGTATGAGACCGCTGTCAACGTATCTGCGGGCGCCAGGATGCAATCCATAGTCGTCGATTCGGACGCTGTGGCATCGGATTGCATCAACTACCTCAAGAAGAACAAGGTGGGCAGGGCGACATTCCTTCCACTCAACAAGATGATCGATGGCAGGCCCAGGGGCAAGGCGATCCTGGCCTCGAAGACTTCTGTCGGGTTCGCTATCGATCTTGTCAAGTTCGACGAGAAGTACCGGACAGCCTTCTGGTTCGTATTCGGCGACACGGTCGTCGTGAAGAACCTGGAAGAGGCCAGGAAGCTCATGGGCGGCATCAGACTCGTGACCCTGGACGGCGAACTCGCGGAGGCCAGTGGCGCTATGGTCGGGGGCACGCTCGACAAGAACATGATGAAGTTCGGAGCGCCTTCCGAGAGCAAGATCGAGAAGAAGGCATCGGAACTCAGGACCGCGATCGAAGAGTCCGAGAAGATCCAGGCGGAACTCGCAGAACTCAAGGTCAGCATATCTCAACTGGAGACCCAGATCCACGAGGCGACGACGAAGGACGGAGGAGAGAGCGTCAAGATAGCCGTGCTCGAGACGAAGAAGAAGGAGTTCGAGACGAAGCTGGCATCGCTCGACGCGGAGCTCGAGACGAAGAACAAGGAGCTGGCGGAGTCCATGGATCTCCTGGAAAAGACGAAGACCGACCTGGGCAAGTTCCAGGACGACATCGAAAAGACCAGGAAGAAGAAGGAGACAAAGGACAAGAAGCTCATGGAGGCCACGCCCCACGAGCTCTCGAAGCAGCTGAAGGAGCTCGAGGCTGAGATCTTCAACCTGTCGAACGAAGTGGCGAACCTGAACTCCGAGACACAGACCATCACCAAGCAGATGGAGCTGGTCCAGGGTAGGAAGACCGAGCTCGAAACAGGGGTCCAGCAGACGGACGACAAGGTCAAGGAACTCAAGCAGAAGGGCGAGGATGGCGCGGAGAACCAGGTCAGGCAGGAGACCGAGCTCAAGGCGCTCCAGAAGATGGAGAGGTCGATGGGGGACAAGCTGAACTCTCTCAGGACCAAGCGCGATTCACTTTACAAGAAGAAGACCGACACCGAAGCGGGCATCGAGAAGTTCCACACGAAGGCGCAGACGAGCAGCGACTTCGTGCTCAGCCTACAGTCCAAGGTGGGCGAGGCGGAGAAGAAGCAGCAGGAGGCGGAGTCAGAATACTCCCAGTTCTCAAATGTCAAGCTGCCCGAGCAGATCCCATCCGTCGAGGACCTGAAGGTGACCATCGGGGACTGCGAGAGACAGATATCCACTCTCGGAGCGGTCAACCTCAAGGCGATAGACGAATACGAGGAACGGAGGACGCGGTTCGATGGGCTCAAGGACGAGATAGGCCAGCTGGGCAAGCAGAAGACGAACCTCATGAAGCTCGTGGCCGAGCTCAACGACAAGAAGAAGCTCGGGTTCAACAAGATATTCGTCGGGATCAACGAGAACTTCAAGAAGATATTCGCGGAGCTGTCGAACGGCGGGGAAGCCGAACTGCTGCTCGAGAACGAGGAGGACCCGCTTGCTGGCGGCCTGATCATCAAGGCGAGGCCGAGGGACAAGAAGGCCGTCCGGATGGAGGCGCTCTCGGGCGGAGAGAAGAGCCTGACCGCACTCTCGTTCATATTCGCCATCCAGGCGCACGAGCCGTCGCCGTTCTATCTGCTTGATGAGGTCGACATGTTCCTGGACGGAATCAATGCGGAGAATGTTGCGAAGGCCGTCAAGAGGAGCGCGAAGAACGCACAGTTCATCCAGATCTCCCTCAGGAACATCACGCTCAGGGAGGCGGACCACATCATAGGCGTGACGATGCAGCGCGAAGGCATGTCCGACCTGGTCATGAAGCCGAACATCGGCGAGGGCGCGGATGTGCCGGAGCAGACCGAGGAACAGCCGAAGGCGGGAGAGGAGGCAAGCTAGATGACTTTCACGACAGAATGCAACGACGTCCTGAACCACCTGATGTTCCAGAAGTCCATCATCGAGGACGACTCGGGGGTGGGCAAGGAATCGAGGATCGAGAGATATCTGAAGATGGTCGACGAGATGCAGAGAGGCACGCTCGTAGGGTCGGACGACCCCTTCGAGAAGAGCGTCGCGCTCGTCTTCGAGCTGGTGGTCACGCAGCGCATGAACCCGTGGGACATCAACCTGATCGAGTTCTCCAAGATGTACCTCCAGAGGGTCAAGAAGGCCTCAGAACTGAACCTCATCATTGCCGGGAAGATCGTATACATGGCCTGGGAAATACTGAAGCTCCAATCCGAGCAGGTACTGCAGAGGGTCGACAGGCCCGAGCAGGTTGAGATGATGTTCGACGGCTGGAACCCAGACAACCTGGACATCTTCGTTGACCCGTTCGAGCTCGGGACCGGAGAGATGCTGCTGCACACGGATGAGATGCCGATCGACGAGAAGGTCAGGCGCAAGAGCGACAGGCCCGTGACCCTGATAGACCTCCTGGACGCGTTCGAGGAGGCCAAGAAGGAGAGCGACATCCGCCAGGAACTGG
>CAZTFD010000056.1:0-8675 GCA_964612225.1 uncultured Thermoplasmata archaeon
TCGAAAGTCTCTGCATGATCCGACTTCATCATATCAATAGCTTCTTCCGGGTTTCCAGAAGGAACGATTTGGGCGGCGATTCCGATTGTCTTCTTCTTGGCTAATAGTAGATAGGTCTCTCCGACCTCTAGTGCCTGGTCCGACGTTAGTCCGTATCCCTTAATCTCGAAGTAGTGATCGTACTCATCCGGATCAAGCGCATGTTTCGAATCTGAAGATGGGATTACTTTCTCGGCTAGCCATTTGTTTTGTTCTTCGATGGCCATTATCGAGACCTTGATAGCCCTCTCCAACCGTTTCTTGGTGTCCGAGTCCGTCCCCTTCGCCTCGGCAAGTGCCTCTATGTTTCGAAGGAGTCCTGGGATCTCCCTTCCAGTCTCGAGCGCAGCCTCGTTCCAGAGCCTGTAAGGGGATCTTAACACGTTCCGTGAATCCCTCAGGAAACCTGGTATTGCCTCTAGCCTGTAGATGATGGATTCAAGCCTCTCCTCGAATGAGGGATGGTCGCGCGCGAAGAGGAAGAAGAGCGAATAGCCGACCTCGGTGCATGCGAGAGCCTCTCTCTCGAACAACTTCAATTCCTCAGTCTCGAAAAGCTTCAGTCTCAGGATGTAGATCGCGAGATCGCGATCGATGAGTTCCTCCTCGGTCAACGTTTTAGACGGAATGCGGCGGAGTTCGCCCGACAGTTCTCTGCATCTCTCAGCTATATGTTCGGCAGCCTTTACGCTCGGGTCGCGAAGGACTCGGTCGTAGCTGTGCCATCCTACTTGAGTGGCGAATGATGGGTCCCAGCTGAGATACTCCTCCATCAGCGATTTCGCCAACTCTCCAAAGGGTATGCCCATACTGCTGGTGTGCGGATGCAAGCCGTGCATTTAAACTTATATACTCAAGTCCCGAAGACACGCTACTGGCGCGACAGCCAAGACTCTGCTGAAATCGCTCGCAAAGTCTTATACCTTGCACATATCATCACATCCACCCAGATGCCTAGTACACCCTCTCGCCAGACTGTCACTGTCACTCTCAGGCGCGACCTGGGCCTCCTTGATGTAACGATGATTGGAGTGGGTGCGATGATTGGCACGAGCATCTTCGTGCTGATTGGCGTCGCGACACAAGAGATTGGGGCGGCCGTCATGTTAGCGTTCGCTCTAAACGGCATCATGACCTTGTTCACCGCAGCAACCTATGCGGAGCTCGGCTCTTCGTTCCCTGAAGCCGGAGGCGGCTACCTCTGGGCCAAGAAAGGCCTTCCCAATCCGGCGGGGTTCATGTCGGGATGGCTGTCTTGGTTCGGACATACGGTCGCATGCAGCTACTACTCGTTAGGCTTTGGGTTCGCGATGGTCGCGCTGTCGCACTATTTTGAGTTCGATTTTCTCGGGCTATCCGATGATTTGATGATCAAGCTCTTCGCCTCGTTCGCAATCCTTGCCTTTCTGGCGATTAACTACTCGGGTGTGGGCGCGACAGGCAAAACGGGTGACACAGTCACAATCATCCAAATCCTGATAATCGCTTTCTTTGTGGCATTTGCAGTCCTATATGCTCTCGATGCGAAAGGAATCGACATCTTGGACAACTTCGAACCGATCATCCCTGCTGACAAGAATCTAACGGATGTCTTTCTCGTGATGGGGTTCACTTTCATAGCCTTCGAAGGCTACGAAATCATCGTGCAGTGTGGCGAAGAGGTCAAGGACCCTAAGAGGAACATACCAAAAGCGATTTTCATATCAGTTGGAATCGCCGCGCTGCTGTACATCTCTGTCGCGTTCGCCTGCATATCCAACTTCGACGTCTCCACCATCGGAGGCGAAGGAGAGAGTGCGGTCATATACACGGCGACGCAGGTCATCCCGCTCGTTGGTGCGCCCCTGCTGATATTCGGAGGTATCCTGTCCGCAATGGCAGCTCTGAACGCAACGGTCTTCTCATCATCCAGAGTGAGCTTCGCAATGGGCAGGGATGGGTCGTTGCCGCGCGTCTTTGGTCACATTCACCACAAGAGGAGGATTCCTCACAAGGCCATCGCAATAACCGGCGGGATCATGCTCTTCATGGCACTCGCTTTCCCATTGCACGTCGTCGTCGCATCCACGTCAATCGTGTTTCTCCTGCTGTTCTCGATCGCTAACATGTCATCCATCGCGCTCAGGAACAGGCTGACGGAGATCGATGTTGGATTCAGAACGCCGTTGTTTCCGTTGTTTCCAGTGATCGGAGTACTCACCACCCTGGTGACCGCGGCCTATCTGTTCTACCTCGTCCCCGAGGGTTGGTACATCGCCCTGGTCTGGATTGGATTGGGTCTGGCCATGTCCGCCTTCGCTAAGCCCGAGGAGGAATACAGGTCCATTGCCGGGCAGAAGAGAGTGCCGCAGAAACCTCTGACAAAGGAGCAGATCGAGCGATACAGGGTACTCCTTGCTCTGGAGAACCTGGGCGACCTCAGGCTTGTTGAGGTGGCTGGGATATTCGCGCGCTACTTCAACGGCGACTTGACCGTCAACAAGGTCGTGGAGGTACCAAGGGCGATGCCTCTCGAAGCGATAAGCAAGGAGTATATAGACGAGGTTTCCGGTAGCCTCAGGAAGACAGTGAAGGTCGCGCCCTCAACAGTCACGGTAAGACCCGTGGTGTCCGTTTCGTACGATGTCGCCGGGGCGATATTGGACCAGACGAAACATGAGTCCGCCAACCTGCTTGTTCTTGGCTGGAAAGGAACCAGACTCCGCGGAAGGACTGTCCTTGGTAGGAACCTAGACCGCGTCGTAAGAGAGGCGCCTTGTGACGTCGTCATAATCAAGACCAAGAGGCTCAGCAAGAACATAGATAACATCCTCCTGGTCTCGGGAGGCTACATCGAGACGAGAAAGGCGCTGCTGCTCGCCCTACCCATCGCAAGGGAGTTCGGGGCGAAGATCGAGATCCTTTCAGTTATCACGGATGACAGACAGGTGGAGCTCATGCGCGGGAACGCCGAGCGGCTGAGCAAGATGGCCGATAGAGTGAAGGTTCAGAACCAGGTGAAGTTCGACCACTCGAAGTCTCTCGTGAGCGCGGTGATGGAACACTCGCGTAACGCTGACATCTTGGTGATGGGAGCAGGTCCACAATCGGCGCTCGAGAGAACGATGTTCGGGGCGACCTACGACAGAATCATCAGATCCGTAGACGTCCCTGTTCTCGTGCTCAAGACTGCCCGAGTGGGGAAACCGTCTTCTTCGGACACACCAGCGCCATCAAGGCCACCAGTAGGTGGATTGGACTAGACCGTCCCTGCTCCTCCAAATAGCTCCTCTATCGCCTTCCTTGCGGTGCGCGTCAAGTCCATCCCTTTTGCCTCATCGCGCGTCACCCATTTCATCTCAGTGACCTCCGCGCTCGGCTTGTCCTCCCCTCCTATCGGCCTCGCGAGGAAGTCGACCAGCACGTAGTGGTACATCACCTTCCCGGATTCGTCAAGGTCCACCATGTCGAATGCGTTGATGAGTTCCAGGACCTCGATCTCAATGCCGGTTTCCTCTTCCATCTCCCTCGCGCATGCCTCCGAGAGCTTCTCTCCTAGCTCGACAAGTCCACCGGGGATACTCCATTTGCCAGCTCCAGGTTCGAACGCCCGCTTCACCAGTAGTATATTGCCGTTCTTCATCACCACAGCACCGACTCCCACCAAGGGAGCACCGGGATACTTGCGCCTCGGGTGTGATACTTCTTCGTCGGTCATTCTCGCCCTGCCTTCCGTCTTTGGATATAGATCCCCGTAATGATGATTGCCCCTAAGAAGACTAGTCCCATCTCGATCCACCATCCGAAGCCATCCTTCGGAAGCGGTTGCGTCACCTGAAGTACGCTTGCGGCCAGAGCCTTCGTGGTGTTCTCCATCTGCGATACGGAAAGCTTGTCCGATGTATCCTCAGACGAATGGTAGTAGGGGTTCACGGGGAATCCGTGTGGCCCGCCTAGTTCTTCGATAACCAGCATGCTGGGATATCCTTCCGTCCAGAACGGATAATGGTCGCTCCAGGTGACGGACGCGTTGACTACGATATCCAGCTGAAGGTCCAGCCCGTACACTTCCACTGAGTCCGATGCAGCTTTCGACAAACGCCCTTCATTTGAATTCACTACGACCACGGCATGATTCCCATTCGAACCTGGGTATCCTATCATGTCCATGATCGCGGATGCAGAGTACACGACTCCATCATTCCTCTCCTTCTCGACGAAGTGGCTACTTCCTTTGAGACCACCTGAGTCGTCATAACCCAACTCCTCGGCCGCGAAGGCAACGAACTTGACAGTGTTCGGGAAATGCTGGTCCGCCAAGACAGTAGCCAGCTCCACTACAGCGGCCACGCCTGATGCATCGTCATCGGCGCCTGGTGCGGATAGGTTTGCACCAGCGTCGTAGCTGTCAGCGAACTTGTTCTCGCTATCGTAGTGTGCGCCGAACAGCAACACTCCTTCGGAATCGGAAGTGCCAACGAGCGTCGCAACCACGTTCCTGACAGGATGCGACCCGGCCAGAAACTCCTGGTATTCGACGTTGAGGCCGAGCTCGACGAATCGGTCATACAGGTACTCTGCAGAGTCATCTGACGATTCCAGATAGAACGCTCTGGAGCCAAACCCTTCAAGCTCCTGGATTGTCTCGATCATCCTCTTACCTGAGACTCGGTCGACTATCTCCTGTCCTATGGGCGCGACATCCGCCCCGGCGATCAACGCAGGCGCTAATGAAATGGCAACTATTGAGAAGGCGATCGAGGCCACCATCAGACAACGTGGATTCAATGAGCCGATCAATGACACGCCCTGCTTGTCATCAGTAGCGAACAATATAAAGAGATTCGGCCATACATCGCCCGTGTCCTTGGAGGATCATTTTCTGGCGGTATGCCATATCCATGGGTGGGACCCAGCTAGAGTGTCTTTTGCCCAGTATCGCGAATTGAAACACACCTGGAATTCCCGCAATGGAGATATCGAGTTTAAGATTAGCGACTACTTGGTCGGCGCCCCCGAGGATGTTCAGAGGTCTCTTGCGTGGTACCTCCTCAGTCGTGCACACGGAAGGAAGTGTTTGAATTCGGAGGAGAAACCTTATCTCGAATACGTGAGGTCGAACGAGCTGTGGAGCGAGAAACGTGAAACATACTTGAGTCGGGCAAAGAACCTGTCAATAGTTCCTCGGGGGGATGTCAGGGATCTCGAGAGTGTCTTCGAGTATGTCAACTCGTGTTACTTCTCGGGACGACTCGAGGATCCTGAACTGGCATGGGTAGACGAATCTCCATTGTCGCGGTTCGGGTTCTATTTTGGTCCTCTGAACCTGCTGGCTGCGAACAAGATCCTCGACTCTGAGCGGGTACCGAGGTATGTGCTTGAGTTCGTAATGTATCATGAGCTCCTCCATCATGTCGATGCTGGAAACGGAAGGACGAGACGCCGAGTGCACCACACCACGGAGTTCAGGAAGCAGGAGAAGGCCTTCTCCCATTACGAAGATGCGGAGCGCTGGCTTCGAAAACTCGTATCTGAGACAAGAAGGAAGAAGACGTAGCGGAATTGTCCCCCAGGCGTAACAGCGCGGTTCACGGCATGCCAAGGCACTCTCGCCGCTCTGACCCTCCTGGGGGTTGTTGTTGTGCGTCGCGTTGTCCCCTACACACGCTCCGGTTTCTCACCGATGTTCGTAGAGGGACCCATTTTCCAACGCACTGTCGCCTGGTGTCGGAACACTGCATCATGTAAGATCAGCAGCATATTCTTCCAGGCATGGAGCACTAGGCCACAGCCAGGATATATCACTTTCTGCTAGGTCGGCATTCAGAATCGAACAGGATGGCTCGGAGCCGGAGCGGCCGACGGAAAGGCTGATTTCAGGCTACTGTAGTACGGGGTCGTCCATGCTTCTGAATGACATTGAGAACATAGTAGAAGGATCGTCTAGGAAGCTCCTGCAGATATCGATACCACCTGTCAGATACTACCTTCTGACCGATGTCATGGGAAGGAGATCAAATGAACCGATTGTCCGAAAGACGCTCGAAGAGTGTAGTGATTATCCTCTGAGGAAGAGGTTGCTGCAAACCCTCCGACCAGATGGGACATGGCCACTGTCTAGGCAGAGGAAGCAGGCTGAAGAAAGGGGCCCCGGGCCACCAATAGGTTGGACGTACGTGACGATGCTCAGAAACCTCTTTGAGCTAGGTGAGTACCGCGCGTCCCGAGGTGAAGGATACGTTTCTGCTTCCCTCGAAAGAATACTGAGTTGGCAGACGAAAGAAGGGTTCATAGCAGGTCCTACCACGGATCTCTTTCCCCTCCCGCAGCACAACGGATACGCGCTCCGCACTCTGATGAACTTCGGCATGGAATCCGATTCCCGGGTCCAGAGTCTCATACGATGGATCCTCAGGACACAACGGTCGGATGGCGGCTGGGCTATCCCGTATCTTCAGGACGTCAGGTATCTGCCCCAGTACAGGCATATGCGGATGCCCGTCTTCATGGCTAAGATCAGAGGAGGTCAGGTACAAGCGCCCGATCCGAAATCATTTGAAGCCATCCCCAGCTGCATCTGGACGACGTTGATGGTCGTGCGAGGATTGTGCCAGAGCTACACTCTGCCTGAACGCCCTGAGGTAAGACGCGGTTTGGACTTGGTTCTCGACCGTTTCTTCAAGAGGAACTATCATTCGACGTTCCTGAAGTCCGACAAGAACTGGACCAAGCTGAAGTATCCAACATACTCCGGGAGCGGACTCTGCGCTTTGGACATACTCACGTGGGCGGGCTACGGGGCGGATGACCCCAGGATGGAGAGACCGATCAAGTGGCTCTTGAGCGCACGTTCAAACGACGGGTTCTGGAACCAATCCGACAGGCCTCATCCCTACAAGGATCAGTGGATCACTGAGATCAGTCTCAGCATTCTGAACCGCTACGCACAGTCACTAAGAGGAGCCCCGTTCGGCATACGGGCCGAGCTTCTCCGGTCGCGCTGAGCATGAGCTACATTCAGCTGTCTCTGGGCAATTCCTTTTTATATCCACAGAACATCCGAAAATCCGATGGCCGCACTGATCGGCTGCTCTGGCTGGTCGTACGATGATTGGGTGGGGAGGTTCTACCCGAGCGACCTTGCGAAGAAGAAGGGGGAGTGGCTCTCCTACTACTCCAGATTCTTCTCCACCGTGGAGATCAACTCAACCTTCTATAGGGTTCCGAACGAGTTCATGGTCAAGTCATGGATCGAGCGAGGGAAGCAGAAGCCGGGATTCGAGTTCTCGGTCAAGCTCCCCCAGCTCGTGACCCACGAATCGATACTCAAATCGGACGGTGAGAAGGCAGCTGAGCAGGCCTCCAGTTTCGAAGGCATATGCGTGAAGCCCCTCCACGAGGCGGGCCTTCTTGGAGGCGTCCTCATACAGCTGACACCATACTTCAGGTTCGAGGGGCGTGAGAGCCTGGGGAAGTTGAGGGCGCTCTTCGATATGCTCCAGACGGATGTCTACGACTACGCTGTTGAGTTCAGGCACAGGTCCTGGTTGAACGAGCGTGGCAATGAGCTGTCTGCAGACACCCTTGAGACCCTGCAGGAGTACGGTGTGGCGAACACGATAGTCGATGGTCCTGGGTTTCCCGTCACGCGATCTCTTACGGCGAAGCACTCATACATCAGGTTCCATGGACGCAACTACGACATCTGGTTCAAGGACGAGCCTGAAGACGATTTCAGGATCAACAGGTATGACTACCTCTATCCGCACGATCTCTTGGAGTCTTGGAAGCCCAGGTTGCAGGAAGTGATATCCAACTCCCAGACAGCAAGGATCTACTTCAACAACCACGGTCGGGCAAAGGCGGTCAAGAACGCCTTTCAGATGATGGATCTGCTCAGCATCCCGCATGAGGAACGGGACATAGACATCCAGGACCAGATGACACTTGGGAGGTACGGCGGGTCCTAACTTGTCAGCTCGGCCTTGCTGGTGCCGTCCTCCTGCTCCTCGACTCTGATCACATAGTTCATCGAGTCCTTGATGTCCTCGATGTGCGTGATCAAGAATATCTGCCTGAACTGGGAGGAGAGATGGGACAGCGCAGTCATGACGCTCCTCTTCCTGTTCGGGTCCTGCGAGCCGAATATCTCATCGAGGATCAGGAAGTTTATCGGAGTTGCTCCTGTCCTGTCCGCAATTATCCTTGAGATGGCCAGTCTAAGGCTCAAGTTGGCGAGGTCCGATTCCCCGCCTGAGAACCTGTCTATCGGATACGACGTCCCTTGGTCGTCGATCTGCATCTCGTAATTCTCGTCAAGCTCTACTCTGGTGTACTTCCCCTCGGTCATCGACTCAAGACCCTTGGAGGTGAGCTCCGAGAGTACGGGGGCGATCCTGCCAATCAGGTGGTCCTTGAAATTGACCACGATGTCCTCGAGCAGCGCAAGCTCCTCCGCAGCCTTCCTGTCCTTCTCGATGGTCTTCCTGACCCGAGCGATCTCCTCGATCTCCTTGCGCGCGCGCTCGAGTTCGGAGTGCGCCCTATCCCTGGAAGTGCTTAGTTTCCGGACGGCGTCCTTGATTGAATTGAGCTTGACCGTTTTCTCATCAAGTTCCTTTATCGTAAGTTCATACATGTTCTTCTTAGGTTCAAGC
>CAZTFD010000057.1:0-2945 GCA_964612225.1 uncultured Thermoplasmata archaeon
CTGCCTATCAGCGAGCTGTTGCCTCCGATGTAGTATTGCGAGCAAATGCCCATCAGCCTCGTGCCTCGGAGGTACTGCGCGAACATCTGCTCCCATGAACCGCTGTCTCCGGGGTTGGACATCGAGATGTACGTGTCACCCTTGCCCACATATCTGGGGTCGTCCCATCTGCTGGCGAACCAGTAGACGTTCTCGAATGTGGAGTGACCGGTCTCAGCGCTGGCGACCGCCTCTGTCCAGAACTTGTGCCCCCAGAGCTGATAGTCGTGTGGGAAGTGCATGGCAATCTCCGATTGAGTGGCCAGAATGTCCGTCGAGTTCCCCTGGAAGATCGACATTATGTACGCAGTTGCTGGATGGTCATAGTCTCGGAACTGAGTAAGCGCAGTTTCCGGACCGTACGAATCGTCCCGCCCCAGAACGCTCACCCAATCCCAGCCGTTCCACCACTTTGAGATGCTCACCCTCGAGTCGTTGCTGGATGTGGTAGTGACCTTGACCCTGTCGTGGACAACAACGCCATCCACGGTGACCGAGTAGTTGAAGCCGATGTCCCAGTCGACCTGTCTGTCGATTCCGAGCTCATACCTGCCCGAGGTCCAGTTGTACAACCCTAGCTCACCCTCGATCGTGACATCGGCGTCGGTGACAAGATTGCCATCAATATCTCTCACCTCAAGCCAGAGCGGAGCATCCTCCGACACGTACTCATAGACCGGTTCTATGACCGGGTACCTCGAGTCTAAGGACCTGAACATGACATTGTCGATTATCCATCCACTGGCGACGAAATACGCTGCCACCCGCCCATCCAGGACATAGATGTCGAACCTCAGGCTTGGGTCGTTTGCCCCCTCGATAGTAGGGACAGTGAGGTTGTTCAGGTAGACCACGCCTGATGCGGAGTTCCTGACAAGCACCTGGACTTCCGGAGAGTTGTTCGCATGCGCATATGACACCACGTACCTGTCAGCCTTGGTGCCATACACCGGGTGATCGTGCGTGAAAGCGGGACGCATGTCGTCATCAACGACTGTCCATGAGGAATCAGAGGCGTTGAAGACCCTGATCGACTCGTTATCCGGGTGTCCAGTCACGAGCTCCACGCCAGCCAAGATCGTCCCAGTGCTGTTTGTCAGATAGACCGTGAGTCCCTGCGCCCCTGAGACGTTCTCAATCTGATGTGCGAGATAAGCAGAATCATCGACTGGCCGTGTGATCTCGGCGGATAGGTTCCAGTCATCGTCCCTATCCACAGGACCGGAGGGAGTGTAGTTTGCGACAGTGCCGGTGACAGCATCGCCAAAGACATTGTAGCCTTCTCTGGTCATGACATACAACCAGCCGTCGAGCACGACCGATTCAGTATGTGATCGATTGGTCAGATTGAAGTCGCCGAACGAGATGGGTCCGTGTGTGCCTGTGAGAACGTCACTGAATGTCTCAGAGATTCCCCAGAAGCCCGGGCCTGAATCTGCCACACTGCCACGAAGGACTGGGCCCACGGGCAACATTGGAATGATAATGACGAAAGCAAGGATGACGGACAGAGAACCAGCTGCTGTTGATCGGAGTCCTATCACACTATTCCTCCCTCCACGCCAGCATACGTTCTCTCGTCGCGGTTTGACCCACAACTCATTGCCAAAAGGCTCGAGTATACGGTCCAGACTCTCTCCCAAGCTGAATCGTGTTCTGGCCTGAGAGACAGGGCGATTATGCTGCGTGCGCTATATAAACTTTAGACAGCGAACGTATAGTGCCTGGAGCACTGGCTTGGGATTGCTGAGCCTGCCTCCGCTTCCGACATGGCGAAGTCCGTTAGGTGCCGGGAGGGTCCCTGACTACTTCTTGGGCTTCAAAGCGGAGATCTTGTAGCTGGCGACAAGCTGTGAGAGGTCGATCCCCGCAACCTTTGCATATACTTCAGACTCCGAGCCCTTGATGTAATCAGAGAGCTGTTCATGAGTGTATATTGCTCTCTCTTCGACCTTGATCTTCTCGAATCCCGCATCAGACAACGCCCCCATGTACTCCTTCTCTGAGACGGCACCGCTGACGCATTCTGACCAAGCACCCAGATCGGACCTCATCCTTTCCGGGAGGTCTTTCAGGAGCACAATATCCGATACCGCCAGTTTTCCGCCGGGCTTCAGCACCCTGAACGCTTCCCTGAAGACCTGTCCTTTGTCAGGGGAGAGGTTGATCACGCAGTTGCTGATCATGACATCGGCAATCCCACCATCGAGTGGCATGTGCTCTATCTCTCCGAGCCTGAATTCGACGTTGTCGTACCCGTTCTCTTTGGCGGTCTTGCGCGCCCGCATGATCATCTCGTGAGTAGCGTCGATCCCGAAGACCTTGCCTCTGGGACCTACCTTCTTGGCTGAAAGGAACGCGTCGATTCCGCCACCGCTTCCCAGATCAACAACGATCATCCCCGGCTTGAGACCGGCGATCGCAGTCGGATTACCACAGCCGGCGCTCACGGCAACGGCCTCTGCCGGCAATGATATGACATCCGCTGCAGGATAGAGACTCCCGCAGCTGCACATCGTGCTTGGAGAAGGTCCACAACACGAAGAGCCGGTAAGGGCAAGGTCGGAATACCTCTGCCTGACCGCGCGCCTTACGTCTTCCTCATGTATCTCTGTCTTCTTGCCTGAGTCATTCCTCGTCCTCTTGGACTTGGGCTTCGCCTTCTTTGCCATTCTGATACCACCTCCGAATCATCACTTGCCTTAATCAGATTTCCCGAATCTCCGCGGCCTTCGGCTCCTATTATCGATACTGCAATTGATCCTCGGGCAGCGCTTGTGTTCCGCAGGATTGAACTTCTCTGCGCTCATGGCCCTTGCAAGTTGTTCTATCAAATCTCTCATCACTCCATACTATTGTATGTCCAATAGCCTACATGCATCGCACCCTATAAGAATGTATTGGAC
>CAZTFD010000057.1:3045-8549 GCA_964612225.1 uncultured Thermoplasmata archaeon
ACTATTGTATGTCCAATAGCCTACATGCATCGCACCCTATAAGAATGTATTGGACACACAATATTGAACACACAATAAATTAAGTACCTTGGAAACGATATCCAAATGCGATGCCAGGCAAGAAGAAGGATTTCGACATCGAGGTCGAGTGCTGCAAAGCCCCCAAGTGCTGCGACATGAGAGGCATGCTGAGCTTCCTGATAATGCATCTGTTATCCAAGAAGAAGATGTATGGGTCGGAGATAGCAGATGAGATTGCTGCTCGGAAAGGAGATAAGCCCAACCCCGGGACACTCTATCCGACACTGAAATACATGGAGAAGAAGGGATTGATCGAGTCGTCAAAGGACAAGAACACCAAGGTGTACAGACTCACCCCCGCTGGGAAGGAAGGGCTGCTGAAGGCCAAGGAGTTCTTCATACAGGCTTATGGGGACATTATCCTGGAGGCGATGTGACGAGCCTCATGCTACCGGCGACTGAAAGAGAAAGCGTTGCCCACAGACTCGCGCAGGGCATGAAGGAGGAGGTGACACTCCTGATTTTCGTTAATGGAGGTACAATAGTCTCAGAAGAGCTGAAGGAATTTGGTAACATGATGGCCAGCTTCAGCCAGAGAATAAAGGTGGAAGTGCAACCGGCAGATGGAGGCAAGAACGAGAAGATGAAACAGCTCCACATCGAGAACTGGCCATGCATGGTCTTGGTCAAGAACGATTTTTCAAGGATCAGGTATTACGGCATCCCCCTGGGCTACGAGCTTCCTCCGATGGTGGATGCGATGATTGAGCTCTCATCATCCAAGACTCCCCTGTCCCCGGTCGCAAGGACGGCGCTCGCGACAGTCAGGAGAAGGGCGAACATCAAGCTCTTCGTACTGCAGACATGTCACTTCTGTCCCACTGTTGCGAGGCACTCGTACAGGGCGGCCATCGAATCTAAGAACGTCACCGCCGAGATCATAGATTCTTCGCTCTTCACTGACCTGGCGGCTAGGCATTCTGTGATGGGTGTGCCGAAGGTCATATTGAACGACAACTTGGACATCACTGGCGCGATGGCGGAAGCAGATTTCTTCGAGAAGCTGAGGGATTCAGACCATTCGCTGATAGACAGTATGTACGGATAGATCGTCTGGCCAGAGTGGTGCTTACCCAAGACGCATAGACTTATTATCGATGAGGAGATTCTCGAATCGGTAGTCGACGAAGATACGATTGGATTCGGCTGCAATCGCATGTCGGCTACGAACCTCCAAGGAGTAACAAGACGATGCCGGGAACGAGTATCAGGGCGCCTGAGGAAATTGAGGCGTCATTGAAAGCGATCAGGGGAGAAGTTGGCAAGTCTGTCGTCGGTTACGGCGAGCAGGTAGAAGACTTCATGATATGCCTGTTGACTCAGGGCCACCTGCTCATCGAGGGCGTCCCCGGGATCGCAAAGACTACACTGGCAAAGGCCTTTGCATCCGTCTGCGGCCTCTCGTACAGGAGGATACAATTCACGCAGGACCTTCTGCCAGCTGACATTACCGGGCACTATTTCTACAACCAGCGGTCCGCCGAGTTCGAGATCAGGAAAGGGCCGTTGTTCGCGGACCTCGTCCTGGCAGATGAAATCAACAGAGCCCCTCCCAAGACCCAATCGGCGCTTCTCGAAGCCATGCAGGAGCGTCAGGTGACTATTGAGGGAAACACATTCGACCTCCCGGACCCGTTCATGGTTCTTGCCACGCTCAACCCGATCGAGACCGAAGGAGTCTATCCTCTGCCAGAAGCTCAGATCGACAGATTCATGATCAAGAGCACCATGGATTATCTAGACCAGAAGCAAGAGATCGAAATCCTTCGCATGAAGAGCGAGCCCGAAATCGGGCCTGATATGGTGCTCGCAAGAGATGCGATCTTATCCATGAGAGACGAGGTCGTCGATATCCATGCGCATCCGAGCATACTCGAGTACATCGATAACCTTGCGCGAGCAACGCGAGCGGTGGACGAGCTCGATCTCGGCCTGAGCCCGAGAGGCGCAATACACCTTCTCCATACTTCGAAGGCACATGCCTACCTGCGAGGGCGCATGTACATCATCCCGGACGATGTGAAGTCGATGGCTCACAAAGTTGTGGACCACAGGCTCATTCTCTCTCCAGAAGCGGAGCTCGGCGGCATGACCCGCTCTGGAATTACTGACTCGATACTCTCCTCAGTTGCCGTCCCAAAGGGTGAGTTCAGGAGCGGCGAACAAAGGAAAGAGTGAGTGGCTTGCGCTCAACTTCTCTGGGAACCGCGATTCTTTCGTTCGCAATAGTGTTTGCATTTGTCGGAATCCTGTTCTCGAACCTGTCATGGACCGTACTGAGCGTCACGTTCGCCAGCGCCTATGTGTACGCGTATCTCAGGTTTGTCTCAGAGCTGCAGCGAACGGACATACACATCGACAGGAAGGCGCTGGATGATGTCTCATTCGCACAGGAAGCAACTAGCATCACTGTCGAGATACTCAACAAAGACCCCGTCGCCGTGAGAGGGACTTTCGAGGACATCATCCCTGAGGACTGCGAGCTCTCGGCAGGCTCAAACCGATCGACCAGGGCCCTCCCTCCAAAATCAATCCTCAAGCTGTCATACTCCATAGTGCCTAGCAGACGCGGCCCCCTCATCATACCCGGGATGAAGATAGCTCGGAGCGATTCCCTAGGGCTCTTTGACGAAGAGCAGATCATCGAGCATCCCACGGTCATCAATGTTCATACCGAGAAGGGAAGCTTTGACACTGCGC
The DNA here is from genome assembly GCA_964612225.1 of uncultured Thermoplasmata archaeon. GTDB lineage: Archaea > Thermoplasmatota > Thermoplasmata > UBA10834 > UBA10834 > COMBO-56-21. The sequence goes on from CAZTFD010000057.1 coordinate 5,827, forward strand.
GCAAGATGGCAGGCAGGGAACATCTGGAGTTTTCCGGCATGGGAAGAAACCCAGCTATCGTCCTGAGGGAGTTCGAATTCGAAGGAATAAGGGAGTACATCCCGGGAGACCGAGCCAGAGATATCCATTGGAAGTTGTTCCCGAAGCTGAACAAGCTCATGACCAAGACATACAGAAAAGAGGGATCGCTTCAAACGATGGTATTTGTAGATTGCAGCAGGAGCATGCGGCTGAAGAGGAGCAAGGTGGCCAAGATCGATCACGCAGTGGATCTATCCATGCAGATTTCGAACGTGCTTCTCAGCAGCTTCTATCCTGCTGGAGTCGCGCTTTTTGACGAGATCAATGTCCTGAACAAGACCGCGCCTGCGCTCGGAAGGCACCAGTTCGAGACCATAGTCAAGGTCCTCAGGGAGGTGCCTTCGTCAATGGAGGGCGGCAAAGAAGAGGTTGTGCGAAAGGATGAGACGGAATCGAACCCGGCCCCGGAGCAGAAGAGGAAGGCGGTCAAGGCCTCCGCCGAAGGAAGGGAGTTTCTGTCTGCTTTGGACAGATTCACGACAAAGGGGTCACGCCCCGCGCTGGGGATAGGCCTGGAAGGCGGGATCAAGCAGATAATCGCCCGCAATAGAGGCCGGGAGCAGCTGTACATCATCATCTCAGATCTGGTCTCGACTCGCGACGCAGTCATTGCAGGCGCGCGACTCTGCAAGAGCACTGGCAATAAGATGCTAGTGATCCAGACATATGATGACTGGTACCGAGATGCTGAAGGGATGCCGGACATGCCAGAGGTCGAACGGCTCTACGGTGACATATCGGACAGCCTGAGGATCGAAGCGACTTTCAGAGGCCTGGGAGTGTCCTACCTCAGAATCGGTCCGGCTGACACCGCAACGAGGATTGTAAGGGCAATAAGGAGGGCAAGAACGTGATAGCCATCTCAAGGGGCGTCCGATTAATCCTAGTAATAGCTGCCTCAGTCGACCTCGTTCTCTTCTCCCAGCACGGCCTCCTGGTCATTATCGCTCAAGCAATGGGCACAGTCCTGATAATGCTCGGCCTGCAGTCATCCTATAGGCCAGCTTCGCTCTTGGGACTGTTGTTGGTAGCCACTGCATCTGCATCAGCGATAGAACTCCCAAGCCTTCTCGAGGTCGGCCAGATAATCACTGGATTAGTATCACTTGCGATCCCGATGCTTGTGCTCACCTGGCTGGCATTATCTGCGGAGGAGGGGGAATCAGCGGACGTCCTCTTGCTCAAGAGACCAGCGATAATCGCAATCACCTTCACCCTGATCTGTCTGTTCTCCGCTCCGCTCGTGATACTGGTGATAAGCCTATTCGCGCCAACGACATCAATGCGAATAACTCCTATGACTGAGATCGCCATCATCCTCATAGTCACCGTCGGGGGAGCGGTCGCATTGACTCGGCGAGTACCAGATATCGAGAGGATTCCGGAGACAAAAGAGCAAGCTCAAGACTAGGCGCGGTCTCAAGCCACGACATTGAGAGCGCCAGTCGGTTCAAACAACCCAAGAATTGTGCTGCTCAATGATTATATATCGGCTAGAGCCTGAGCCGGAATTGTGAAGATCCCGAAGGAATGGCCTCTCCTCCTCGGCATAGTCTTGATCGCTGCCGCTCTGTACAACCATTACATGGGCCACTCGGCATACTCCGTTGAGCTAGTCTTCATCGGCTCTGGAGTCGTTCTTGCTCTGTATTCGCTAGTATTCACTCAGAGGGAAACAAAGGAACCAAGCAGCGGCATTCTCGTGGACCTACTCTCGAAGGTCCTCACTCAAGAACAGATCGCGATCCTGCTACCGCTTGCGGGCTTTCTACTTATAGCGATCTGGTCCGGGTGGAAGATCCTCGTAACTGGCCAAGCGAATCTGATGTTGGAGGACTTCGTCGTCACGCTGTTTGGGACATCTCTTGTTCTCTACAACGCAGGGCCGTCGAAGTACGCCATGCAGAAGGATTTCGTGGTTCTGTATCTGTTGTTCCTCACGATTGTTTTCGTAGTCATATGGAAGACGTACGCGACCGCGAGCGGAGACTCGTTCCACAGGATCAATGCATATTCCGAATATTACTTCATAACCGTTCCAGTCGTGTTCCTTCTGCGAATATTCGGGGCGGATGTAACATCAGATCTTGATACTGGCACTCAAGGGATATCAAATTTCATTACGTTCGAATACCAAGGACGGGACATCCTCCTGGGAGTGGGTCAAGGATGCAGCGGTCTCTACTCAGCAGGACTCTTCTTCTCCGCATTCCTGGCGTTTGTATTGGTCCGATACAGGAAGGTGGACCGATGGATTCTCACTGGACTGGGTCTTGGATTGGCAGTCACCTGGGCCTCGAACATCATTAGAATGGTCTTTACCGTTCTAGTCGGCTCAGCCTACGGCGGACCCGCCCTGGCAGTCTTCCACTCCTATTTCGGCATCATAGTCTTCGTGGTGTTCGTCACGGTCTTCTGGATACTGATAGTGAAATGGCTGGACCGAATCGAAGGACCGGTAATGCCGCCTAAGCAAGAAGAAACGGTCACCAAGACTCGAGAACCGAACCCAACCGATTAGGTCGTCTCGCCCTCTAATGCACAAATGAGTTCCTTTGGCTCTCCGGGCGCTTCTTGGCCTGGATCTCCATGTCGACATAACGAGCGAGCTCACGCGTCAGATCCCTCACCTCGTCTGAGAA
>CAZTFD010000058.1:0-1759 GCA_964612225.1 uncultured Thermoplasmata archaeon
TCTGGGTGGCGAGTGGTTCGGGAACCTGGTAAGGTCCCTGTGGGGGAGGAACATGGCCTGCGCGAATTCGTTTTGGAAGTCCTTCTCCGCCGCAAGCTCGACGTACTCCACCTTACGAGAGAGCCTGTCCGCCAAATCCCTCATCCTGGTGGATTTCAAACACATCCTGGCGCCAGACCCTGCGGCGTTCCCTATGAACTTGATCCTGTCGACAGGGACATCCGGGTACATCCCAATGCGTATGGCGCTGCTTGCATCGACATAGGTTCCAAAAGCTCCGGCGGCGTATACATTCTTGATACTGGAAGGTTTGAGTCTCAACCGTTTCATCAGTATGGAGACACCGGCGAAAATGGCTGCCTTGGCCAGCTGAATCTCCTGGACATCGTGCTGGGTTATTGAAATGTTGTAGCCGGATATCGTCTCATTGCCGTGAGCGATTATGAACTCCGCCTGACCATCTGCGGTCGTTCTCGTACGCGGATTCGACTCGGAAACGATGAACTTTCCCGAAGGCTCTAGGATGCCAGCTCTGAAGAGCTCTGAGACAGCGTCAACGATTCCAGAGCCGCATATTCCTCGCGGCTGTGCATCATCCACAGTCCTGAGCCGGACTTCGTATGAAACCGGATCTACCCACACTCTTTCGATGGCACCAGTCGATGCCCGCATGCCGAACTTGATGTGAGCGCCTTCGAAAGCGGGTCCGGATGCGCATGAGCAGCTTACCAACCTCTCCTTGTTGCCCGCGATTATCTCCGTGTTTGTTCCGATGTCGATCATCATTCCGATTTCCCTGTCATCGTACAATCCGCTGGACAGGAGGTCTGCGACCGCGTCCGCCCCGACAAACCCTGCTATGTTGGGGAGCGAAGAGACTTTGCCGAACGGATATGTGCTCAGGCCGACGTGAGATGGATTCACCGACAACGATGTCCTGACTGCAGGGGCATAGGGGGCTGCAGCCAGATGGGTCGTCGGGATGCCGAAGAAGATGTGATGCATGGCCGTGTTCCCTACTACCATGACTTCTAGGATATCGTCTGGGATGAGTCCCCTGTCTGCGCACAGCTTGAAGATCAGTGTATTGAGTCCGTGGGCAACTACCCGTTGGAGTTCTTCCAGCCCCTTGGGATTCTTGCTAGTGTAGGCAATCCTCGACATGAGGTCCTCGCCGAAGGGTATCTGCGGGTTCGGCGAGCTCTCATTGCCGAGCACCTCGCCAGTGCGTAAGTCGAGAAGGTATGCGACCACCTTCGTCGTCCCAATATCCACCGCCATTCCAAACAACCGCGCGGAGGTGTCTCCAGGCTCGACCCGGACGATCTCCTTGTCCCTGAAGAGTGTGACCGTGGTGGTCCAAGAGTTGTTCCTGAGAGCATCCGGAAGATGCCTGTGGACGCCCGGCGAGACCTCCAACTGTCTCTTGACCTTCATCTTCAAAACCTGCAGAAGCCTATCGTCATCAGCTCTGAGGTCGTGTAGCGTCGCAGGTGGGATTTTCAACACGTACTTGCGCATGGCGGGCAGGAGAACGACTTTCCTTTCGATGCCGGAAGCCAAGAGCCTGTGGTGCCCTCTCCTGCTTTCCTCGGGCACTTCGACTGTAATGTTGGCTGGCGAGACGACCTTCGCCTGACATGCTAGCCTGACACCATCCTTCAGTTCACGCTTGTCGAGTATCAGTCTTTCGCTCTCAGTCATCTTCCCGAGAGCCTTTCCTCCCGATCTCACGATGATCTTGCACTTCCCGCATTTG
>CAZTFD010000058.1:1859-8501 GCA_964612225.1 uncultured Thermoplasmata archaeon
CTTCCCGAGAGCCTTTCCTCCCGATCTCACGATGATCTTGCACTTCCCGCATTTGCCGAGAGAACTGCAGATGGATTCGATTGCAGCGCCGGACTCCCTAGCAAGGTCCAGAAGACTGCTGTCCTTCCTTGCTTCGACCTTGGTACCGACAGGTTGGAAGTGAACAAGCGGACTAGACATTGCATGCACCCAGTATCCTGATGGTGAGTGGTGATATAGCTTCTCGCACGATTGACTTTTCCATCGAGTTGGACGCCCCGTTGGATGCCCTTCGAGATCTGCTCACAGCGGCTTCCTGTAGAAGATGAATTCCCTGTCTTTCTTGTATCCAAGGCTCTCGTAGAGCCTGAGCGCGCCCAAGGGATTCTCGGCCTCCATGTCAAGCGTCGCATAATCCATGTCTTTGTCCTTGAGCAGCCCGCAACTCCGAGCTATCAAGGCATGTGCGAGCCCCTTGCGTCTCCATGGCCGTCTGACAAATACCTCTTCGGTGTGACCCCATCTGCGCTTCAATTCAATGTTCTCGTCTTCGTCTATGAAGTTGTACACTCCCCCGGCGACCTGGTCTCCCTCCCATGCAATCTGCCACAGGTCGGGGGAGAAATTGGACGATTTCAGGTATCGCTTGAAGGCCTCTTCGTTCCGTTCTTCTTCGGTGAAAGTCCTCTCGTCTCGCATTGCTTCCGCCGTAGCATCCCAGATGGTCCTGTAATGCTCTGGCCTGGCAGGACGCACTTCCACGCCATTTGGAAGTGGGAGGTCTGGTATGTTTTCCGCTAGCGGCCTAAGCATCGCGAACAAGTACCACGAGGGCCTGTAGCCGTTCTTCTCCAGGAGCGCTTTCCAGTCGTTGGGTTCGCTGTTGGCGTAGACCTCGAAGACCTTTGTGCGGTCCTTGTCATGGGAGACCGCAATCTCTCGAATCCTGGTCTCGTTGAGTCCAATCATCGACTCTCTGATGCCGCCGTGCCGCCACTCTGGCAGGAGGTGTGCCCTCAGCGAGTAGACCGTCAAGTTGTTCAGCCACCGGCTCCAGGACACCTCACACATCCCGATTACTCTGCCATTCGCCTCCAGTAGCATCACGTCACAGGCAGGGTCGAAGCTCTCCGACGGAACGAGTTTCGTCGCTACGTCAGGCACGCTGATGACCGAATCCACAAGGTCCGCCTCCCAGCTGCGGTTCATTACCTCGGCAATTGCTTCGTTATCGCTCGCGCCTTTGTACCTTCGGTAGACCAACCCCGGCACAGAAGATTGATGAGGCAGTTTCGTCGGATCCCCGGAATGTGTTCGTTTGGGCACTGGAATCGGTCGCCGAACACCCTCCTGGTTATTTCTGCGTTGTGGATGTCCCGCTCACATGAATGTATCTCCAGCAACCATTTTATACCAAAACCATCTACTGATTCTGCTCTTTTCAACCGAAAGGGCCGATGAATGATGACGGTGCTCACGCACCTGAAGGAGGTATCAACTTGCCAAAGCCAGTATATGTGAAGTTCGAGATGCCGAAGGAACTTGCTGACAAGACTTACGAGCTGGTCGAGCTCGCCCGGGACGGCGGGAAGATCAGGAAGGGAACCAACGAGGTCACGAAGCTCGTTGAGCGGGGCGAGACCCTCATGGTCGTCATGGCCGAGGACGTTTCCCCGCCGGAGATCCTGATGCATATGCCCGCACTATGCGACGAGCGCAATGTGCCGTACGCGTATGTTCCGAGCAAGGCGGAGCTGGGGAATGCCTGCGGGCTCGAGAAGCCGACCGCAGCGGTCGCGATAGTCGATGCTGCAAAGGGAAAGCCGGCACTCGATGACCTAGCGGAAAAGCTGAAGGCGCTGAAGAAGTAGGTGGCCTAGATGCCTGAGGACGAAAGCATTCCATCAACCGTCGTCGAGGTCATTGGCAGGACAGGCATGACCGGAGAGGCGACCCAGGTGAAGGTCAGGGTCATGGACGGCCGAGACAAGGGCCGGATCATAACCAGGAACGTCATGGGTCCCATCAGGGTCGGAGATGTTCTGATGCTGAAGGAGACCTCGAGGGAAGCTAGGAAGCTGAGTGTGCGCTGAACGGCGCCGATCAATAGAGGTGATGTTCAATGGTAGAGCGAAGAGTCTGCACGTTCTGCGGCAGTGAGATAGAGCCCGGAACGGGCAGGATGTACATCAAGAAGGACGGGACTGTCAGCAACTTCTGCACATCCAAGTGCTTCAAGAACCTCATAGTGCTTGGCAGGGTCCCCAGGAGGACCACGTGGACCAGGTACTACGAGAGGGAGAAGCAGATCAGGATGAAGGGCGCGCCGACGCCTGAGGCGGAAGCTCCGAAAGCTCGAAAGGTCAAGAAGTCCGAGACGAAGCCCGACGAGAAGAAGGAGGAGGCCAAGCCCGCCCCGAAGCAGGAGAAGCCGAAGGCCGAGGAGAAGGAGCCAGTTCCTGAGGGACCGACGAAGAAGGCCCCCTCGAAGAAGGCCGAAGCGCCCAAGGCCTCCGAAGAGAAGAAGCCCGAGGTGCGCAGAGTCCAGAAACCGAAGCCCAAGGCGGAGCCGAAGGAGAAGCCCTCGGAGGGCGAGAAGACATGATCGAGCGGACGTTCGCAATGGTCAAGCCTGACGGCGTGCAGAGAGGCCTCGTCGGGAAAATCGTCCAGAGGTTCGAGGACCGCGGGCTCAAGATCTGCGCGATGAAGATGATGAAGATCCCGAAGGAGCTCGCGGAGCGGCACTACGAGGAGCACAAGGGCAAGGGGTTCTACGAGCCTCTTCTATCGTACATAACCTCGGGACCGGTTGTCTGCATGGTCCTCGAAGGGGAGAACGCCGTCGCGGGCGTGCGCGCCATGATGGGAAAGACGAACCCTCAGGACGCCGCGCCGGGCACCATCAGAGGGGACTTCTCACAGGTTACGGGAAGGAACATAGTCCACGGGTCCGACTCTTCCGAGAGCGCCAAGCGCGAGATCAAGCTATTCTTCAACGACTACGAGCTGCAGAAGTACGAGAAGGCGGACGAGGCCTGGCTATTCGAAACTTGAAACCCCAACTTGAAACCATTTCTTGTTCTCAGTTTTCTTCCGATAATGCATGATCGCAGGTTCGGTCCCTGAGCTGTCAGCATCGCAGTGGGTTAACTTCTTATAACGCATGTCCTCTTTTGAGGCCATGGCCGTCCGGCACCCGATCGTTTCAGTCATGGGTCACGTGGACCATGGCAAGTCCACGATACTCGACATGATCAGGGGGACCGAGGTCGTCGGCAGGGAGGCAGGAGGCATAACGCAGCACATCGGAGCGACGGATGTGCCTATCGAGACGATCTACAAGTTGTGCGGGAACCTCATAGGCGACAGGAAGTTCGTCGTTCCTGGACTGCTGTTCATAGACACTCCCGGGCACTATTCCTTCGTCACTCTCAGGACCCGAGGCGGCGCCTTGGCCGACCTAGCAGTCCTCGTGATCGACATCAACGAGGGCATCAAACCGCAGACGATCGAATCCATCAACATTCTCAAGAATCTCAAGACCCCGTTCGTGATCGCCGCCAACAAGATCGACCTGATATCGGGCTGGAGACACCATGAATGGAAGACCTTCGGCGAGTCGGTCGCGGAACAGGATCCCCGCGTGGCTGCCGAGCTCGAGGAGAAGATATACAACCTCACCGGGAAGATATTCGACAAGACCGGCCTGAGCGCGGACAGGTTCGACAAGATAACGGACTTCACGAAGACCGTCGCCATCGTTCCCGTCAGCGGCAAGTACGGTGAAGGGATTCCCGACCTTCTACTGATGCTCGTAGGGCTCGCCCAGAGGTTCCTTGAAGAGGACCTGAGGACGGAAGAGGGTGCGGGCGAGGGTACGGTCCTGGAAGTGAAGGAGGAGCGCGGGATCGGCACCGCAGTTGATTCGATCATCTACAAAGGGACCGTCAAGGTGGGCGACCAGATCGTCGTCTCGTCCGTCAAGGGCGACCCGATCGTCGCCAAAATAAAGGGTCTACAGAGGCCCAGGCCCTTGGACGAGATCAGGGACCCGACTCAGAAGTTCGACAGGGTCAAGGAGGTCTCCGCTGCCGCGGGCATACGGATAATCGCCCAGGGGCTCGAGGAAGCGATGGCCGGGGGAACTGTCAAGGTCGTCAGCGGGAACTTGGAGGAGCTCCTTGAAGAGACCAGGAAGGAGAGCCAGATCAAGGTGGAGCTCGCTCCGCAAGGGATAATCGTCCGCGGAGATGCGATCGGCTCCCTCGAGGCGTTCTCCTTCGAGGCAAAGGCCAAGGAGCTGCCGATTCGCAAGATCGATATCGGGAACGTCAACAGGAAGGATGTCGTGGAGGCGTCGCATTTTGACGATCCAATGCACCGTGCGATTTTCGCTTTCAATGTTGCGATCAACGAGGATGCCAAGGCTGAGGCGCTATCCCTCGATGTGAAGATCTTCGAGAACAACGTCATGTACCGACTGCTCGAGGAATATGAGAAATGGTGCGAGGAGAGGAAGAAGGAACTCGAGGTGGAGAAGAGACTTGAGGTAGTCTTCCCCGGGAAGATCATTATCCTCAGAGACCACGTCTTCAGAGTCAGCAGGCCGGCCATAGTCGGCGTAAGAGTCCTGGCGGGACGCATACGGCCTGGCCAGGGTCTGATGAAAGAGGACGGGAGGTCGGTCGGGAAGATCAAGAGCATAAGGAGCGGAGAGGAGTCCCTCAAGGAGGCCGTCGCGGGCAAGGAGGTGGCCGTCGCCATCGATGACGCGATCGTCGGCCGGCAGATAGATGTCGAGGATGTACTCCTGGTTGATATTCCGGAGAGCCACGCTCATGAACTGTCCAACTACAGCCTCACTCCGGATGAGACTGAGGTCCTGGAGCTTGTGGCCGTCATAAAGCGCAAGGAGAAGCCGTTCTGGGGAAGGTAGGCTCACTTCTTCTCTGTTGGATAACCCGCATCCTTCCAGTCTTTCAATCCGCCCTTGAACTCGAGGACATTTTTGAAGCCGTACTTCTCCAGCTTCTGAGCCGCGATCGTGCTCGATTCGCACTCGAAGCTCGAGCAGTACGTGACCATAGTGCGGTCCTTCTTGTATTGCCTCACATGGTTCTCGCCCATGCGGTCCGAGGGGATTGGAATCGCCCCGGGCAGGTGCTCGTCGTCGTAGCCCGCGTGTTTCCGCGCGTCTATCAGGACGAAGTCGACGTCCTTATCGATCATGTCCTTGAGGGTCTCTCGCGTTATCTGCTTCATCTCTCACCTTTCGCATCACCACATCATAAGCACATGATATTCATGCCGACGTACAGCCCTACCAGCATCTCAATTCCATCTCCGAAACCTATATAACTCCTTTCGCAATAGGGCGTCCCACACACCGGAGTGGATTGTTTGGCAGAGTTTAGAGCCGTCATATCCGATCCTAAGGACGGGAAGTCATACCAGGCGCCAGTCGCGGGTCACCACGCAAACTCGCTGATAGGGAAGAAGATAGGCGATGTAGTAGACGGGATCTTCGTCGGTCTCCCCGGCTACAAGCTCGAGATCACCGGGGGCAGCGACAAGGACGGATTCCCCATGCGGAAGGATTTGCCCGGACCGAGGAGGAAGAAGCTGTTGATCTCCAAGAGCATCGGCTTCAACTCCAAGAAGAGCGGCCTAAGGCGAAGGAAGACGGTCCGCGGGAACACGATCGCACCGGACAGCCTGCAGATCAACATGAAGGTCATGCAGCACGGCATGAAGCCCATTTCTGAGCTTATCAAGAAAGAGGAGAAGAAGCAGTAATGAAGGTTCCTAGCCAGCCGGAGACCAACATCGGCATGATTGGCCATGTCGACCATGGCAAGACCATGCTGACGAAGGCTCTGACGGGCGAATGGACCGACAGGCATTCTGAAGAGGTCAAGAGAGGGATCTCGATCAGGCTCGGTTACGCTGATGTCGCGTTCTACAAGTGCAAGAACTGTGACGCCCCTGAGTGCTACACGAACCAGCCGACCTGCCCCAACTGCAAGGGCGAGTGCGAGCTTCTCAGATCGGTCTCATTCGTAGATGCGCCCGGACACGAGACCCTCATGGCCACGATGCTCTCGGGCGCAGCCATTATGAACGGGGCTTTGCTGCTCGTGGCGGCGAACGAGAAATGTCCTCAGCCGCAGACCAGGGAGCACTTGATGGCTCTGACCATCATAGGCGTTGACAAGGTCATCGTGGTTCAGAACAAGATAGACATCGTCTCCAAGGAGCAGGCCAGGGAGAACTTCAAGGAGATCCAGGACTTCATCAAGGGCACGATTGCCGAGAAGGCTCCGGTTATACCCATATCCGCTCACCACGATGTGAACATCGACATGCTGATCGAGGCCATCGAGAAGACCATCCCGACGCCGAAGTGGGACAAGTCCAAGCCCGCCAGAATGTATGTTGCGCGGTCTTTCGACATCAACGTTCCCGGGACAGAGATAGACAAGCTGAAGGGTGGAGTCATAGGCGGCTCTCTCACCAGAGGGAAACTCAAGGTCGGTGACGAGATCGAGATCAGGCCTGGCAGGAAGGTAGAGGTCGGGAGCAAGGTGTCATGGGAGACCATTACCACCAAGGTCAGATCTCTCTACGCCGGTGGGACTTCACTGGACGTCGCAGGACCGG
>CAZTFD010000059.1:0-8489 GCA_964612225.1 uncultured Thermoplasmata archaeon
GCAGGATGCACATCTGCCGGAACATGAAGATCCTCGGAGTGGACACGGACGGCGTATTCGCCGAGTACGTCAAGCTCCCTGAGATGAACGCCATGAAGCTCCCGAAGGGTCTCAGTCCTAGATTGGGATCGTTGTTGGAGCCCCTTGGCAACGCTACCTTCACCGTGTTTCCGAACGACTGCTTCCACGACATCAAGGGCAAGAACGTCGTCGTGGCGGGCTGCGGTCCAATCGGCCTCATGGCCATCGCTCTTCTGAAGACCGTGGGCGCGAAGCAGATCATCGCGACGGAGCTCGCGAGCGAGAAGGTCAGGACCGGTCTGGCAAAGAAGATGGGCGCAGATCATGTGCTTGACGCAGCAAAGGGGAACGGAGCGCTCGTCAAGGAGGTCAAGGAGCTCACCGACGACAACGGTGCGGATGTCTGCCTCGAGATGTCGGGAGCGGCACCGGCCCTCAGGCAGGTCTTCGACATGCTGACGCCAGGTGGGCGGGTCTCGATTTTGGGTCTCTATAACGACCCTGTCACGCTAGATGTCAACAACGCCATCACTTTCAAGAGCGCCACGGTCTTCGGCATCACTGGCCGGAAGATGTTCCAGACCTGGGACCTCATGTTCGAGGTCATGAAGAAGCCGGCCTTCAGGTCGAAGCTCGAATCTATAATCACGCACACCTTACCCATAAGGGACATCGAGGAAGGAATGCACCTCATTCGTACCAAGCAGGCTGCGAAGGTGTCCTTGAAGCCCGAGTGGTGAGGAGATGGTCCTGAGAGACCCTGTAGGATTTCTGAAGTCAGAGTATGACAAGCTGGTAGCGAGCGAGCTAGACTGGAAGCTGCGCGTGCTACAGGGGCCGAGCACACCCAGGTGCGTCGTCGATGGCAAGAAGGTCCTGATGCTATGCTCCAACAACTACCTCAGCCTGAGCAATCACCCTGAGTTGAAGAAGGCCGCCATCGATGCTGTCAAGAAGTACGGTGCCGGCTCCGGATCTGTTCGTCCGATCGCCGGCAACATGGACCTCCACATGGAGCTGGAGAGGCGGCTGGCCAAGTTCAAGGAGGCGGACGCATCGCTCGTGTATCAAACGGGATTCGCCGCGAACGCGGGCCTGATACCTCAGCTCGCAGACGCTGGTGACCTCATCGTCAGTGACGAGCTCAACCATGGGAGCATCATCGATGGCGTGAGGCTGTCGAAGGCTGACCGCACAGTGTACAGGCACTGTGATGTGGAGGACCTTAAGAGAGTTCTCGCGGATGCAGAGAACCACTCTCCGTCCTATCGCAGGATCCTCGTCATCACGGACGGCGTTTTCAGCATGGACGGGGACATTGCGCCCCTCGATGGGATCGCTCCGGTCGCGCACGATCACGGCGCCATGGTGTATGTCGACGACGCTCATGGGGAAGGAGTCCTTGGAGCTGGTGGGAGAGGCATTGTCTCTCATTTCATGCTGAAGCGCGATGCTGTCCATGTCGAGATGGGGACCTTCTCGAAGGCCTTCGGGGTCGTCGGAGGTCATGTCTCTGGTAGCAGAGACTTGATCAACTTCGCGTTCAACAAATCCAGAACATGGTTGCTGAGCGGCTCTCACCCGCCGGCCGTGGCTGCAGCGTGCATCGCCGCGATCGACGTCCTGGAGACGGAACCGCAGCATGTCAAGAACCTGTGGGCCAACACCGAGTATTTCAGGAAAAGCGTTCGTCAGCTGGGATTCGATACGGGCAACAGCCAGACCCCTATTATCCCCGTGATGATGGGCGAAAGCGGCACGGCGAAGAAGTTCAGCTCGAAGTTGTTCGACCTCGGCATCTTCGCGCTGCCAATCGTGTTCCCGATGGTGTCGAAGGACAAGGCCAGGATCAGGACCATCATGAACGCAGCGTTGACCAGGAACGATCTCGACGAGGCATTGAGCGCCTTCGAGAAGATAGGAAAGGAACTGAAGATAATCTAGTCTCAGTCCTGTCCCTCGTCTTCCTGACGCTCGGTTACCGCTATCTTGAACTCCTCCATCGGAGTGATGACTTCGAAGATGACCGTGTCCACTATGCCCTTCTCCTTTATCGATTGGCTCGGCGGGAGCAGATGGTGCTTCTCGAAGAACTTCACAAGCTGGTCCTTGCCATCGTCGCTCTCAGCCTTCTTGATCACCGCTGGCTTCTTCCAGAACTGATGCCCGAGCTTGGCCACTGTCCTCTTGCCCTCCACGTGGAGCACGACCATGTCATTTGCCTTTGAGAAGTACTTGTCCCGCGCGCTGATTGGGACCTCGATTCCGCGAGACCTATTCTGACCCTGCCAGATGGTGCAATCGAAGGTGTCCCCCGCAGCCGAGGCTGGAGCTGGTCCTGCCGCCCTTGGTGGATATGTGAGGACGTGACACGAGGGACAGAACATCTCGTTTGTCTCCTTGCGGCACCTGTTGCATACGCGCATGTTTGTGGGCTCTCCTGTAGGAGCGGTACAGATTCGTTCAGGGACATCAACTTTCGTATTTATGAAGACACGAGCGCTGGCAGCCCCGACTTTCCATCTAGAACAGGCGACACGTATTAATCGGGATATTCGGCTAGATGTGCTCGACCCACTGGGGGAGTCTAACTTTGGATTCGGGCGGTGAGAGTTTCGAATTCGCCTACAATGGCAGGCCGATCCCGGCGATCAGAGGGGACACCATCGCCGTTGCATTGACCAGAGCAGGCTTCCGTGTCTTCTCCCGGAGCTTGAAGTTCCACAGGCCGAGAGGACTCTATTGCGGCTCGGGAAGGTGCTTTTCCTGCGTGATGCGGGTGGATGGTGTGCCGGGGGTCCGGACGTGCTCGACGCTTGCGGTCCCTGGAATCGTGGTCGAGAGCGAGCGCGGCTTCCCTACTACGAGCCATGATGTCCTGTCATTCTTCGACCACGTCTTCCGGAAGGAGTTCGATTACCATTCGCGGTTCATAAGACCCGCGTTCATGACGCCGGCGTACCAGCGCATCCTCAGGAGGCTTGCGTCATCAAGCAGACTCCCGGACAATCCGGACGACTTCAAACCGCTCGAGAGAAAGGAATGTGATGTCCTCGTTGTCGGTCACGGAGTATCAGGCTCGGTCGCGTACGCGCGGCTTCAGTCCGCGGGCACGCACGCGATCGTCGTCGACAAAAGCATCAGAGGACATGACGGGACCACATCGACTGCGTTTGGGTTCTTTGAGGACGGAGAGGTCGGCGTACAGTCGGGTCAGAGACTTCAGTTGATCACTGCAAAGAGCGTTCTCCTCGCCACTGGCCGTGCCGAGACATCCGTACCTATGGTCAATGGGGACCTTCCGGGCGTGATGCTCCCAGAATCTGTTCACTCCCTTTCGATGAGAGGCGTCCGAGCTGGGGAGAGAGCCGCGATCGTGGGGAGGAACGAGCATGTGAACCGCGTGGTTCGTGAGCTTGAAGCTTCGGGAATCGAGACGGTCGCGAACATAGACAACCCTGCTTCGATAGTGCGCGTTCTTGGTAGAAGTAGAGTCTCTGGCATCGAGACCAGGGACGAGAACGGCAGCCGGAGGCGAATTGGGTGCGACCTGGTGATACCGTTCGGGCCGCTTGTGCCTTCCATCGAATTGGCCCAACAGGCAGGCTGTGAGCTTCGCGCCGACGGCGGCCTCTGGCATGTGAAGGTTGACGAGACGGGGAGGACGACCGTCCCCGGCGTTTTCGCCTGTGGCGGTGTCACTGGCCTGTATAAGGGCGAAGACCGAATCGCGAGCGGGCAGTCAGCGGCGTCCTCGATCGTGAAGTTCCTTGGAGGGTCCTAGATGGTCGTCGACAAGATGTTCGTCTGCCTGTGCGAGGACGTGACCGTCGACGAGCTCAGAAGTGCAATCAGGAGAGGATTCACAGACATAGAGGACATCAAGCGGATCACTGGCATAGGGACCGGACCTTGTCAGGGCAAACAGTGCATGCAGATCTTCAGACAGATCTTGGCCCAGGAATTGAATATGGACCTGGATGAAATTCCAGTCACCACCCTGAGGCCTCCTATCATCCCGATCCCGTTCGGACAATGGGCATCAGGGAGCGAGGAGGATGGGAAGCGATGAGGAACCGCGTGGACATCGCTATCATCGGGTCCGGGATAACCGGCCTCTCTACGGCGTATTCTCTGGTGAACAAGGGGTGCAGGGATATCATGCTGCTCGAGAAGGGCAGCCTCGCGTCGGGCGCATCCACAAGGAACGGCGGAGGCATCAGAGCGCAGTTCTCGACCGAGCAGAACATTCTCCTCGCAATGTGGAGCATCAAGCGATTCCGTGAGCTTGGGACCGAGCTGAACGTCAACTTCTGGTTCAGACAAGGGGGCTACCTGTTCGTCGCTGAGACCGATGATGAGCTCTCGCTGCTGAAACGTACGGTCGCGTTTCATAGAAGGTTCAATCTGGGAACGAAGATGATGGACTGTTCTGATGTCCAAGCGGTCATCCCCCAGATGGTGTGCAAGAGCGTGATCGGAGGAGCGTTCAGGAAAGGAGATGGCGTCCTGTTCCCGTTCCCGTTGCTGTTCGGATACGCGGAGCATCTCAAGAGGGCGGGTGTGAATATCGAGACGCGCTGCGAGGTGAGTGAAATCAGAAGATCCCTAACGGGTTACGAGCTGACAACTTCCCGAGGGACCGTCTTTGCGGAGCATCTGCTAAACGCCGCCGGTGGCTGGTCCAGTGATGTCGCGAAGCTGATGGGCACACACATACCCACGAATCCTGTGCGGCACCAAATCATGGTTTCCGAACCGCTCGCCCCGTTCCTCGACCCGATGGTGGTTACGTTGCGCGACGGATTCTACATGAGCCAAGGACCGCGAGGAGAGCTCGTTGGTGGTATCGCAGAGGCAGGGCAGCACAAGAACGATCCTCGCAAATCAGGCTCGGATTTCTGCCGTCAGATTAGCTCGCGAATAGTATCGCTCTTCCCCAGGCTTGGCAATGCGCGTATGATGAGGCAGTGGGCCGGCTACTATGATATGTCCCCAGACGCGAACCCGATACTCGATGAGATACCAGGGTTCGACAAGGCATACCTCGCGTGCGGTTTCTCGGGGCACGGGTTCATGATATCTCCAGCAGTGGGCGAGTTCATGGCGAGCCTGATCCTTGGCGAGAGGCTGCCCTTCCCGAGGGAGCCGTCAGTCGCGGCGAGGTGGTCGAACCGAACACGTACAGACTTTCAAGGTTTGAAGCGGGAGACATCCGGAACGAGACAATGGTGATAGGATGAAACGCTCCTTCACGCGCAAGCCGTAAGTAGTTGTCACACTGATTCGCATAGCGGAGGAGTGTGCCATGACTGATCAGCCATTGCCGTCTGCCCAACCTTGCGCAATGGAGGAGACCGCTGACGCGATCCGAGAGAGGGAGAATGTACGCGCGAGCGCTTTGTGGAAGATTGTGGCAGCGATTGTAATCGCACTTTTCGTCCTCGTGCTCCTGATGGTCGGCTCAAGGCTTGTATGGCTCGGCTCAGGATGAGCGGTCAGCTCCGGCGATTCTTTAATGAACCATCCCGCAGTATCCCCTAAACAAGGAAGGAGACCATGGCGAAGATACTGATCTGCTACTACTCGAGGTCTGGGAATACTAAGAAGATGGCGTACCTGATCCAGAAAGGGGTCATGGACGCAGATGTCGAGGTCGACACGAAGGATGTCAAGGATGTCAAGGTGGATGATCTCAAGGACTACGACGGGATCATCATCGGGTCTCCTACATACTACGGGGGACCTTCATCTCAGGTTAAGGACCTTCTAGATAGGAGCATAAAGTACCACGGCAAGCTCCAGGATAAAGTCGGCGGTGCGTTCTCGTCCAGTGCGAACGTCGGCGGAGGGAACGAGACCACTGTGCTATCGATCCTACAGAGCCTCCTGATCCACGGCATGGTCGTCTGCGGCGATTCTTCTGGAGATCACTACGGGCCTGTCTCGATCGAGAAGCCAGATGCTAGGGCTGAGAAGAACTGCATCCGCTACGGAAAGCGCGTCGCGAAGCTTACCAAGAAGCTACACGGTTAGGCTCAGATCCTCTTGTACGGAGTGGCCCAGGGGTTGTCGAACGAGAGCCCTGCGAAATCCTCTGAGACCTTGCCTGTCGTGGCGTACCTGTACAGTGCTGCCACGAGGACCGATTGTGCAGCCGATGCAATTAGCCCAAGTATGATCCAGTACACGACCGCGATGACGACGCCTATCACGATCGGCCAGAGGCTCATGAACAACACGCCCACCACTATCGGCACTAGCCCGAGAAGTCCGAGGAGGAAGAATATGACTCCTAGGCCCAGGTTGCCGACGAGCGCCTCTCCCCATGTGTTCTTCAGTATGGAAACGCTCCTCTTCAGCGAGCCCCAGGGGCCAAGCTTCTCATAGATCAGGACGGGCACGACGAAATACGTAGCAATTGTGAACGCAGCACCGAGCGCTCCGACGATGATCTTCCCAAGGAATCCGACCCTCTGCTGGATCGCTCTCAGGATGAGGCCGACCGTTGCTGCGAACAGCGCCCAGAAGAGTATCTGCTTGATGTTCTGCATTGCTGTCCTGATGCCATCTGCGAACACCGGGTCTCCGCCATTCATTCGTATGGTAGCGCATCCTATGACAGCGGCATTGAAGAATATCGAAATGAAGAAAGTCACGAAGTAGAACACGAAGAAGAAGATGTAGAAGGTCCACGAATTCGCATCGCTGAACCCGCTCGTGAAGAACACGCCAACAAAGAAGCTGGCCAGTATCAGTATCGTTATGATCCCCGAGAGCAGCGGAAACAGGAGAATCTCCTTGTCTTTCCTCACGACACGCAAGCTCATCTTTGCAAGCTGCCATCCTCTGCCAATCCGTCCCATATTGTCAACTCCTGACAAATGTTTGACTTAGGAAACAATGCGAGGATATAAAACAATCCGATTGCCGCCAGGTGTTCAGAGCCGCGAAAGCTCCTCGTCATCGTCCTGCTTTCTGCGGGTCGGCTTCTGCTGAGGTTCCCGTCCTCTTCGGCGAGGCTGCTCCTCGGGCTCTTCCTCGACCTCATCCTGAGGTCCTTCTTCCGGCTCCTCGTCGCGCGAACGTTTCCTCGCCTCGGGCCTCTCCCTCTCTCTGGGCTCCCTCTGCTCTCGCGTCTCCGCCACTGCTTTCAGGGGCGAGTTGCACCTCGGGCACCTCTCTGAGCCACGGATGCATTCCTTGCACAGCACGGCCTTGCACTTCTGGCATCTAGTGACCGCGATGCCTCCGTGGAACAGGCATCTCCGTCCCACGAGATCGGATGGTATCTCTTCCGGGGGTTTCTGAGGCTCTCGGCCAGGTCGTTCCCTCTGTTGTCCCTGGCGGGGCCTTTCCCTCTCGGCTCCACCCTCGTATCCCCTCTGTCTTCTGGGCTCGCGATCCTCACGCGGCTCCGCATACCGCTCCGGGCCCCTGGGTTCCTCCCTAGGCATCTCTTCACGTCTCTCGCGGGGATGTCTCGGCCCCGGTTCTTCGGGCGCGCGCCTGGCCGCGCGTTCATCATATGGTGAGTAGCGTCCGTAGTTGTCGCTGACGATCGATTTGAGCGACACAGCTTGTGTCTCGAAGCCCGCACCCTGGAAAGTCTGCAGTATCGTCGTCAGCTGTCTGGCCCAGTATGCTCCGATGCCCAGGTTCCTGATGAGCCCGAGCACGTTCTTCTGGTCGTTCGGCAGGTCGAGCGCCTGCCTGAGCAAATCCTCCGTCTGAGGGTCTGAGACCTTCGTGCTGAACTGGTGTTCCTCCACCGCTTGAATGTAGCTCAGCACCTTCTTCGCGCTCGATATCCTGAGGTCCGGGAAGCTTACCGTGATGTCGCACAGTCTGACGCCGTGTGCCGCGAGATCTCTCTTCTCCATTGTGTTGACGAGGACCTCTCTCGACATCCGTTCGTATCTGTCGAAGTCATCCTTTGACATACCAGTGAGACTGATCTCACCCTTGCCACTGAGGAACTCCATGACGTCGCTCAGGAAGGCGTACGGGATCCCGCAGACCTTGAATGCCTCCTCTTTGGTAACTGGCCTCCCGTGCGCGTACTCGAACTCGAGCACAGACCTGGAGTAGTCCTCTATCTTGTTCTTGCGAATGTCCTCCTCCGCCTGCTTCCTGCCCTCGGCTGCGACTTCGAAGTACGGGTCGATGCTGAGCGCGTGGTCGAAGCATCTGAGTGCCGGCTCGGCGCGACCCAGGGCCAGCAGTACCTGCCCCTTGCTTTTCCATGCTTCCTTGTCGTTGGAATCGAGACCGATCGCGCGGTCGTAGGAGCTCACTGCCTCCTCGAACAGCCCCTGCTTCTCCATCGCGAAGCCCTTGCTCATCCATATCTTCGGGTTGGAGCTCTCGATGTCCAAAGCTTTGTCGAAGCACGCGTTCGCGTCCGAGAACCTACCTATCTCCATGTGGAGCAGCCCGAGCCTGTACCATGCCGCCTGGTCTCCCTG
>CAZTFD010000060.1:0-288 GCA_964612225.1 uncultured Thermoplasmata archaeon
AGCTGCTGGGAGGCGTCGGATCCGAGACCACGAACGGAGGCGGCGGCCACCCAGGCGCTGCGGGATTGACTGGGATTGGGGACGTCGAAGCCATCCTGAACATATCGGCCGAGAACGCCATGAAGATCCTGAAGAAGATCGACTCATCTCGTGACTGAGATAGTCTTGACCTTCTCGAGGTTCTGCGGATGCTTCTCGAAGTACTCTCGAACTGGCAGAAGCAGTGTGGACATGGAATCGGATACGCCCTTCTTCAAATCCTGAGGATGCAGTTTGCCGGAAACATAG
>CAZTFD010000060.1:374-8262 GCA_964612225.1 uncultured Thermoplasmata archaeon
GGGAACCCTATCAACCTCATTATGTCTATGACTGGATTCCCCTCTACTTCAGCTGGACAGAACGCACCCTTGATCTTCTTCGATATCTCTTGCGGCGAGTCATGCAGGAAGACCGCGCTGTTCGGGTTGCTCTTTGACATCTTCGCGTCTACGGGATCCATCCTTCCTGCGCCCAGGAGACTAACGAGCAAAGGAGTGTGGAGCGCGATGGGTTTCTTCCATCCGAGCTTCTCGGCGGCGTCCCTTGCCAACATATGAGCCCGTCGCTGGTCCATTCCAGCAAGAGCAATGTCAGCTCCGAGCTCGAAGATATCCGCAGCCTGCATTGGAGGGTACATGACCTTGGATGCGTCGATCTCGGCTTCATCCTCAGTTCTTCCGAGAATCGTCATCGCTCGTTTGATACGAGTGAGAGAGCTCGCCTTGGATATGCGGATGAACTTCTCCCAGTAGCTCGAATGATTGATGAGGTCGCTCGCCCAAACGAACTTCGCAGTGTCCTTCACGCCCAATGCCAAGAAGCACTCGCGCATATACTCACCGCATGCTCGTATGTTCTCGATGCTCCCTCCCATCTTGTCATTGATCAGCGCGTGCCAATCCGCGAGGAATATCGTCATCTGAACGCCGGTGTTCTGCAGGTCGATGATCTTGCTCGCAGTTATGATCTGTCCGGCATGCACGAACCCGCTTGGTTCGTATCCGATATAACCAGTGGGTTGGGAGCTGGTTTCGTAGAGCTTCCTCAGCTCCTCGGGCGTCACGATCTCGAGAGCGTCCCTCGAGGCCAATTCGACCTTTGAATCGACGTCCATCATTGTGCCCTGTCCCGATAGAAGAATGCGCATGAAAAAGCTTTGGGGACGCGAAGAGGAAGGAAAACGTTAAGAAGGGTTTGCGCATTAGCTCTAGTCCCACTCGGGGATTCAAGCGGGGGAGCGTATGAAAGTCTCAGCCTTGCGTAACGGTAAGATGGTCATCAAGGTGTCTGATGTCAAAGACGTGGCCGGAGAGGGCATCCGAATCTCCGAGGAATTCTACTACGAGCTGGATAGAGAGGTCCATGAGATGATAGAGAGCGCAGCTAGGCGGGCGAAGAAGAACGGCCGAAGGACTCTCAAGCCCTACGATCTCTGAGCAACGCGATGTCTTGTCGGTTAAGATATGAGAGAAGAAACCAAGACCGGGCGCACGCGCAAGAGAGGCGCCGATTCACCGGCCGCTGTCTGGAAGGAGAAGGAGTCTCTTGACGGTAAGGTCGTCGATGCCGGCGTCATTATTCTTCAGACTACGGGATGCAGCCATTTCCATCGAGGCGGGTGCTCGATGTGTGGGTACAACATCGGGTCGACCGGGAACATCGCACCAAAGGACATCTCGAAGCAGTTCACACGAGCAATCGAGGAACTAGGCCACGTCGACATACTGAAGGTATACACCTCGGGATCGTTCCTCGATGAATGCGAGGTGCCCGCTGAGCAGGCAGACCAGATACTCCGTCACTGCGCCGACAGTCATACGAGACTCCTATTCGAGTCGAGGCCTGAGTATGTAACGCAAGAGACACTGGAGAGAGTCCTGGGGATTCATGACGGGCTCGAGCTGGCACTCGGGCTGGAGAGCGCAAACGACAGGGTCCTGAAATACTCAATCAACAAAGGATTCACTGTCAAGGATTACGATGATGCGGTCCGAGTTCTGAGAAGCAACCGAGTCGACATCAGAACCTACGTGCTCCTCAAACCACCCTTCCTGACCGAAGCGGAAGCCGTAGCGGATGCAAAGGCCACGGTAGTGCACGCAGCCGAGGGAAGCAAGACCATCTCCCTGAATCCGGTCAACGTCCAGAAGGGGACCTTTGTCGAGAAGCTTTGGAGGAACTGGGCATACAGGCCTCCTTGGCTCTGGAGCGTGCTGGACGTCCTGAGAGCCAGCAAAGACTGTGGGAAGAGGATCGTATGCGATCCGACGGGCGGAGGCAAGGAACGAGGAGCGCACAACTGCGGCAAGTGCGATGATGTAATCCT
The DNA here is from genome assembly GCA_964612225.1 of uncultured Thermoplasmata archaeon. Lineage (GTDB taxonomy): Archaea > Thermoplasmatota > Thermoplasmata > UBA10834 > UBA10834 > COMBO-56-21. The sequence goes on from CAZTFD010000060.1 coordinate 2,402, forward strand.
GGATTCGATCAGGGGTTACTCTCAAACCCAGGACGCATCACGGTTGGGAGCTCCAGAATGCGATTGCAGGGAAATCTGGAAAAGCGTCGTGGACCTCGAAGGGTTCGTGATGGGTGGGACGGTCGACCTCCAAAGGTTTTTCAGGAAGCAACGAGCTTAGCCGCTAGAGGGTGAGTCGATGCAGGAATACGAGATCCGCAGAGGCCATCAAGAGAACATACAGCTGGAGAAACTGAAGGTCCATATGCAGGACATCTTTGGGGATGTGCAGGAGCGGGACGGGAAGCTGGTGTCATCGTTTGGGGCGCTGAAGGAGATAGCCGTCTGGCCCAGCAAGAAGACTGTGTGCGTTGACACGAAGATGGACCCATCGGTCGGGGACGATGTCGCTCAGAGCACGATCAAGGCGTACAACGTCTTTCTGGAGAGAGCGACGGGGCTCACTGCAAAGGAGCGAGCCAAGAAGGCCCAGAAGAAGGCGAAGGAAGGCAAGCTCTGACCTCTGAGCGAGCGGTCACGTTTATATATCAGTAGCCCATTCAGCGGCTTGCGATACCTGAGGCGGTATCGGCCAGACGCCATCTGGGCAATGCTACGAGCAACCCAACACTCGCGCTGAAACAAGTTTTCAGGCGCGAACGAGGCGTCACGGCCGAGAAACGTTGCCTCTCGGACGCTGTGCTCGATAACTCGAGGACTCACAGCTAGGTCTATCGAACCGAGACGAGGGATAGCAATGCCACAGACAAGACGTCCAAGAAAGGGCTCAATGGGCTACTCACCGAGAAAGAGAGCCAGGAGCATAACCGCCAGAATCTCCCAATGGCCAGAAGGAGCAGACGGAGCGAAGCTCCAGGGCTTTGCGGGGTACAAGGCAGGGATGACCCACGCGTTCATCGTGGACTATCGGCCCAGGAGCACGACTGCTGGGCAGGAAGTCCAGGTGCCCGTCACAGTGCTGGAAGTCCCGCCGGTGAAAGTATGCGCAGTGCGCTTCTACCAAGACACCGCCTACGGCAGGAAGGCCATAGGTGAGGTGTGGGCGAAGAACCTGGACAAGGAACTCGCACGCAGGCTTCCGATTCCGAAGGAGTACGATGAGAAGGCGGGTTGGGCGACCGCGGAGAAGCTGGAGTACGACGATGTCCGCGCACTAGTGTACACCCAACCGGTGCTCATCAGCGGCCTGCCGAAGAAGAGGCCTGAGCTCATGGAGATCAGGATCGGCGGCGCGAAGATGGCCGACCGACTAGCATACGCCAAGGGCGTGCTGGGCAAGGCCGTGACGATCAAGGATTTCATCAAGGAAGGAGAGATGGTCGATGTCGCCTCCATCACCAAGGGAAAGGGGTGGCAAGGCACGACCAAGAGGTGGGGCACGAAGCTCCTGATGCACAAGAACAGCAAGCACAGGAGGCTGGTCGGTACCCTCGGGACCAAGCGGCCGAACTACGTCAGGCCGACCGTTCCTCAAGGAGGCCAGATAGGTTTCCACCAGAGGACCGAGCTGAACAAGCGGGTCCTGAAGATCGGCGAGAACGGCGAGGAGGTCACCCCGAAAGGCGGGTTCCTGCACTACGGGACCGTGAAGAACAGCTACGTCATTCTGCACGGGTCCGTCCCGGGACCGTCTAAGCGGATGGTCCGCCTGAGGGAGCCGGTCCGAGCCATCGGCATCAAGCTCGACGAGCCGCCGCAAGTGACTTTTGTATCTCTTGAATCAAAACAGGGAGTGTGATTCTATGGCTGAGAAGAAAACCAAGAAAATAAAGACAGAGGAGGAGAAGCCGACGCACACTCCAGGAATGCTCAACGTCTACGACCTCGATGGGAAGGTGTCCGGTGAGGCGTCTCTCCCGGAGGTGTTCAAGGCTGAACTCAGGCCCGATGTGATCAGGAGGGCCGTGACCGCGATTGAAGCCAACGCGAGGCAGCCATACGCTCCGTCGCCGACCGCAGGCATGCGCCACTCAGTACAGACCTGGGGGAAGGGCAGAGGCGTGTCGAGGGTCCAGAGGCTCATGAACAGCTCGACCGCAGCACAGTCCCCGAACAACGTCGGGGGCAGGCGCGCTCACCCGCCGAAGGTCGAGAAGGACCTCGGCAAGAAGATCAACAAGAAGGAGCTCATGATGGGGAAGCTGTCCGCACTCAGCGCGACCAGTAACCTCGAGCTCGTCAAGGCCAGAGGCCACAGGTTCGACGAGAAGCTGACGGTACCAGTCGTCGTCAAGGACGACTTCGAATCGATCAAGACCACTCAGGCCGCCGTCAAGGCGCTCTCGTCGCTCGGCGTCTACGACGATGTCCAAAGGGCCATCGACGGCAAGAACGTCAGGGCCGGCAGGGGCAAGATGAGGGGTCGGAGATTCAGGACCCCGAGGAGCATCCTGGTAGTCCTTTCCAAGGAATGTGACGGTGGCAAGAGTGTCAGGAACCTCACAGGTGTGGAGGTCGCGACGCCGACCAAGCTGAACGCGTCCGTACTCGCACCAGGAGGAGCACCAGGAAGGCTGATGCTCGTCTCTGAAACAGCGCTCAAGGCGATAGGAGGGTGGCACCGATGAGAAGGACAGTCATTCTTCATCCATATGTAACTGAGAAGACAATGAACGCGATGTCCGGAACGCCCAACCAAGACCTCAGGGACGGCAACAGGCTCGAGTTCGTCGTCCGCAAGGACGCCAGGAAACCCGACATCAAGAAGGCGTTCGAGGAGCGGTTCGAGGCGAAGGTCGAGAAGATCAACATCAAGCTAATGAAGGACGGCAAGCACGCGATCATCAAGCTTAAGGAGGGATACTCTGCCGAGGAGATCGGCATGAGGATCGGAATATTCTAGGCGGTGCTGACATGGGAAAGAGATTAATCACTCAGAGAAGGGGACGCGGCTTCGGAAGGTACAGATCCCCAAGGCATCTCAGGTCCACGAGCGCTACCCATCCGAGGATCCGAGAGGGCACAGGCACTGTGGTCGATCTGGTCCACGAGGCCGGTAGGATAGCGCCTTTGGCGAAGGTCATGTACGGAGCCGATGAGCAGTTCATGATCGCCCCTGACGGCATGACCGTCGGTCAGGAAGTCACCTTCAGCGCGAGGGGAGCGGTCCTTGCGGGCAACACGATGCCTGTCGGCAACCTGCCCGAGGGGACGATCGTCTACAACGTCGAATCGCAGCCTGGCGATGGCGGCAAGTTCGCCAGGACAGCTGGCACGGCGGCCACCATCGTGACGCACGGGTCGAAGACGGTCCTTCTGATGCCCTCTGGCAAGTTCAAGGAGGTCGACAACAAGTGCTTGGCGACGGTCGGCCTCGTCTCAGGTGGAGGGCACACGGACAAACCGTTCGCGAAATCCGGCAAGAAGTTCTGGGCATACCACGGCAAGGCGAAGGCGTATTTCAAGGTCAAAGGCGTAGCGATGAACCCGGTCAACCACCCGCACGGTGGAGGTGGCCACCCGCACGTCGGTACACAATCCAGCGTCGGGAGGAACACCCCGCCCGGGAGGAAGGTCGGTAGGCTGGCCCCACAGAGAAAGAAGAAGAAGGTGTGATGAATGGCCGACGAGAAGAAGAAGGAAGAGGCACCGAAGGCGGGCGGGAAAGCACCAGCAGCCGACAAGGGCGCAGCGAAGGCCCCAGCGGCCGCAACGAAGGCGGGGGCAGCAGCGCCAGCAGCGGCCCCAGCCGCAGGAGCGCCTGCAGCCGCTCCGCCAGAGAAGAAGATCAAACCATCCGCGAGGCACCAAGGATCTGCAAAGGCCGCAAGAAGGAAGATGAGGAAGAAGAAGAGCCAGATCCAGGCCCGCAGGAAGAAGGAGTTCACTTACCGCGGACACACATTGGAGGAGCTCCTGAAGCTTCCGTTCGCGGAGATAATCGAGCTGCTGCCTGCCCGAGCGAGGAGGACCTACATCAGGGGCCTCAACACCGAGCAGGAGGCTTTCGTGAGGAGACTGAGAGCAGCCGATGGACCAGTAAGGACGCACAGGAGAGAGATCCCTGTTCTGCCGGAGTTCGTGGGCAAGACGGTCCATGTCTACAACGGCAAGGAGTTCTCGCCCGTGGATATCAAGCCTGAGATGATCGGGCACGCGCTGGGGGAGTTCTCCATGACCAGGAAATCCGTGAGGCATTCTGGACTGGGCGTAGGTGCGACCAGATCATCCAAGTTCATGCCGCTGAAGTGAGGGAGGTCGAAAACAATGGGATACTCAATGGAATCGGATCCGGAGAAGACCTCGAAGGCGCTCGGAGTCGAGGTGAGCGTGTCGCCGAAGCACTGCCGGGAGGTCTGCAAGATGCTCAAGGGCATGAAGGTCGAGGACGCGAAGACCTACCTCAAAGAGGTCATCGAAATCAAGACTCCAGTTCCATACACGCGATTCAAGATGTGCGTGAGACACAAGCACAAGATCGGACCTGGAAGATACCCGAAGAATGCCGCGAAGGCCATCCTCAAGGTCATCGAGAGCGCCCAGTCGAATGCAGAGTACAAAGGCCTGGACGCTGAAAACCTGCGAATCAAGATCGCTGCTGCGCACAGGGGCAGGATTCAGAAGTCGTTCATGCCGAGGGCACAGGGCAGGAGCACCCCCTGGAACGACCAGACAACGAACATAGAGATCATCCTTGAGGAGGTCGAGGCGTCCTAGGACGGCCTTGTGGAGGTATCGGAATGGCAAGCGAGAGGAAGTTCGTCAGTGAGAACATCCGGAGAGTCCTGCTGAAAGAGTACCTGATGACCAGGATCGGCAGGGCCGGGTTCGGAGGGCTGGACGTCCAGAGGACACCCATGGGCACGCGCGTGACGCTGATAACCGAACGCCCTGGGCTGGTCATCGGCCGCAGAGGAGAGGCGATCAAGAGTCTCACCCGCGCAATCGAGGAGGATTTCAATTTCAACAACCCGCAGATCGAGGTCCAGGAGGTAGAGAACCCGAACCTGAACGCTCAGATCATGGCGGAGAAGCTCGCCAACGCGCTCGAGAGGGGCTGGCACTTCAGAAGGGCCGGGCACTCGACCGTCAGGAGGATCATGGACTCCGGCGCGAGAGGTTGCCAGGTCGTCATAGCCGGTAAGCTCACGGGCGCGAGGCACAGGACTGAGAAGTTCAAGGAAGGCCACATAAAGTACTGCGGAGAGGCGAAGCTGAATTTCATGCACCAAGGCTTCGCGGCCGCTAAGCTCAAGCCGGGAGTCATCGGCGTCACTGTCCAAATCATGGATCCGAACGCGAGGCTGCCGGACGAAATCGACATCATCCCGCCGCCAGAGACACCCACACCGGCGACCCAGGCACCAGCAGCGCCCGCAGTGGAGGGCAAGGCCGAGGAGCAGAAAGTCGCCCAGGCGGTCGAGGATCTCAAGAAGGCGGCTGCAACGGAGGCGGTCGCCAAGCCGAAGAAGCCGAGGCTGAAGAAGAAGGAAGGCGAGGCAGGAGCCCTGCCGGCATCGGCTGCACCCGGGACACCCGGGGAGGAGAAGAAGCCGGTCAAGAGACGGAAGAAGAAGGAGGCAGCCCCCGTCGCGACACCGGCTGAGGGCGCGATCACACCGGCACCGGTCCAGGCGATAACAGTCCCCGAGAAGGTGGCGCCATTGGCAGAGGTCCCCGAGAAGAAGGAGGAGAAGAAGCCGGAGCCTGAAGGGAGCAAGGAGGCCTGAATGAGATGGCACTGTTGAAGCCGAAGGAGATCAGGGCCATGAGGCCGGACGACCTGATGGCCAAGTTCAAGGAGATCAACGACGAGCTGATGCACGAGAGGGGCATAGCCGCGATGGGTGGTGCGCCTTCGAGCCCTGGCAAGATCAGGGCTCTGAGGACGAACGTTGCCAGGATTCACACGATCATGCGCG
>CAZTFD010000061.1:0-274 GCA_964612225.1 uncultured Thermoplasmata archaeon
TCACGGCTCCTGCAGGGGACGCATTCGAAGACAACTTCCCGGCGTTCGGCCCGCCAGCAAAGGATTTCCGCTGGTGCTGCAAAGTATGCAAGCTCGCACCCGCGTCAAAGATCATCGAGGAAAAGTTCCCCCAAGGGGCTCTGACGGTCGAAGGTAACAGGCGGCTCGAATCATTCTCAAGGGCTTACACCGAACTCGTCCATGAGAATCCATTCGTTCCCGGACAGACCGTAGTCAATCCCATAAGGGATTGGACCGCACTCGACATCTGGCT
>CAZTFD010000061.1:317-8239 GCA_964612225.1 uncultured Thermoplasmata archaeon
TATGACGAGGACATCGAGAGAGTCGGTTGCTGGATGTGCCCATCGTCGCTCGCCAGTGAGTGCGCGGAGATATCTCGCATGAGTCCGGATCTGGCGAAGGCATGGGAGACCAAGCTTGCAGCATGGGCGAGCGAGAACCAACTACCCAGGGACTTCGTGCAGTACGGCTTCTGGCGGTGGAAGCAGCTCCCGCCCAAGATGCGCGCCCTCGCGGACAGGTTGAAGATCGATGCGAAACCGAAGCGAGCGGATACACTGGCAATCCATGTCATCAAGGGCATCAGCCCGTGCGCTGCTGGCGGGTTCTCAATAGAGGCCGTGCTCGACATGCCCCAGACACAATGCCTGAAGCAGGTCGCCGAGCTTCTGAAGACAGTAGGAGATGTCGACCTGGTCGAGGAGTTCGGAGTGGCGATGGTGGGCGGTGACATGGCCGACGCCAAGGTGTTCGCGGGCGGTCAGATCTCTGCAGTCGGTGAGACCACCAAGGACTCATCCGAATACTTCGATAGAGTGGCGAGAGCCGTACTCAGGGCACACATGTGCACCAAGTGCGGCATCTGCGTCAGGTCCTGCCCGACAGGAGCGATCAAACTCGAGGACACTATCTCAGTGGACGAGCGCAAATGCAATCAGTGCGGCAAGTGCGCTGACAGCTGTGTCGTCGCGCACTACTTTGACAAGCTCGCTGGAGATGTCTCCGCAAAGGAGAGGCTCAAAACAAAGAGCAAGCGCTGATTACCTGCCCTCTTCCTTGAGGGACTTGGCAACCTTGAGGGTCTCGTCTCGAGCCTTCTTCAGACCCTTCTTGCTCTCATGCCAGACCGTCCTCATGACAGGGGCGGCCTCCTTCATGACCTTCTCGGTGACCTCGATGCCCGTCACTACAACCGTGCCCGTGGCTCTGGCAACCGTGTCCACGCCCTTGTTGACGACGCTCTTGCTCGGTCCGTACCCACATGCCGGGCACACATCCGCCTTGCCCATCTGTTTCCCGCATCTGGAGCATTTGGCCATATACTATTCCTCGGCGGGGACTAGCAGTCGCCGGCGATATATATCTATCACCAGACAGGCTTATTAATGTAGCACGGTTACGAGCAGGTCGACATGGTAGACTACATTCAGCTCGCGAGCGGATTGGCGGGGTTCGGGCCCGCGATGACCCTGCTCTATTACACCCTCAGGGACTACACGTTTCCCAAGGTCGAGAAGCCGTTCTTCGACGACAAGAAACTGTTCGCGTTCTTCGCCCTCGGCGTAGTCCTCGGCATGATCATCTTCGCCTTCGAGAACTGGGGCCGGCCGTACTCCTCTCCCGAAACCATCCTGGTGCTCATCATGGGTTTCGCCGTCATGGAGGAGCTGTTGAAGCTCATAATTCTGAACTTCCCGAGGTTCCAGAGGAAGATCGATACCGCGTTCTACGGGCTGTCGATGGGCCTCGGAATCTCGGCGACACTGACTTTCGCGACGGTCTATGTGTTCATCCTCGATGTCGGCGACGTCCATGTGTTGGAAGTCGTTGCCGTCTTCTTCCTCGGATTCCTGTTCGTCCTCCTGCATGGTTCGACCACCGCCCTGATCGGTATCGGTGTTGCGAGGGGCGATGTCAAGGGATATTTCATGGAGGCTTTGGTGATACACATCCTGTTCGCTCTTCTGTACGAGTCGTTCTTCTTGGTCGACGTGTTCCCAGAACCACTGAACATGTTCGGGCTCATGGGTGCTGCGGCGATCGTCGTGTGGAGCTATCAGAAGGTCCATAGGCTCTCGCTGCCCGTCCTTATACAGGACGCCAAGCGGCTCATGCAGAAGAAGAACTGAGCCGATGCTCAGACCGACCTGTACTTGCCCTCGCCAGTTTCGTATATGAGGTTGTGTTCCTTCAATCTGGCGATCATGTCCTCGGGCGAGTCCTTGCCGACGATCGCCGCTACCTTCTTCATATCCTCGAACGTGAATTCGACCTTCAGTGCCGTCAGCTCGCGCGCAACCACCCTCATCCTCTCGAGCGGGTCCTTGATCGTCTTGGCACGCTCAGAGATCACGAAATACGAGTCCTTCTTCTTGCCCTTCTTCTCGACCACGATGTGCTCTCCTCCGCGCAGGGAAGCGTTGACCATCGCGACTGAATCAGCCAGCTCCATCGGTGAGTCTGTCTGAAACATCAGTTTGACCGAGTGCATCTTGATCTCGCGTCCGCAGTGACATGTGGTCGTCTTCCTGTCCGCCTCAACGCCCTTCGCCATGCCGCACTTGGGACAGACGATAACACCGTACTTCACTTTCAGCACTCCATGATCAGAACGAGCGCATCTCCTTCTCGAGCATCTTGAGGTCGGGCTCGGGCAGGGTGAGCGGGCTCATCGAGGCGATCAAGGTCGAATCCGAGACCGCGACCTTGTCGTTGATGTGCTGAAGAAGCTTCAATACCTTGGGGAATCCGTTCTGGGATATCAGGTACTCCATCCCTGTGAACAACACCATGCAGCCTTTGTTCTCGGACACGAACGTCTTGACGTCAGAATAGAGGAGCGCTATGTTGGAAGGATCCCTCGCATAGCTCTTCTCCTGGTCCATCGAGAGCCATAGGAATGGCACTCCTTTCAGGTCGTGCCTGTCCTTGACCTTCTCGGGATACTCCCTTGTGATGCACAGGCACGGGACGCCGTGCTTACAGGCATCCGCGAAGATGTCGAAAGCCTGGTCGGGTATCTCCTCCTTGATCAGGTATGAATACCCGCTCTCGAGGCTGTACTTTCTTAGGGCCTCGGTCTCCTGGACCTTCGATGGCCTGAGGTCATCCACTACCTCGTAGACCTGCATGACGCACTGGATGTACCCTTGGCTAGCGCACTCGACCTCGTCTACCTCGAACCTCTTGCTGGTCAGCTGGGAGACTATGCCCGAGAGATAACCTCGGCTGAAATCGCACGTGTTCCCCTCCTTCGACTCGACCGATTCCTCGAGGTTGACAATGATCTCGCTTTCCTCCGTGGACTGAATGCTCAGCCTGCTGAGGCCTGCCTCCATCCATATGGGTTCGATGACTGCTTTGACCTCGGAGAGGTCCGAGCACGAGAGGCCGAAGCTCTCGACCAGAGCCCTCCCACAGCGCTGCCCGTAGCGGTAGAGCATGTGCCTCGCGCGCTGGTCCCCCTCTACGATCTCCAGCTCCTCCCTGAGGTGCGCGAGGGCGATCCCTGGCATCACGAAGAACGGCAACGAGCGCATATCACACGGCCTCCATCAGCTTCTTCCCCATCTCAGAGAAGGCGACCTCCACATTGAGACCTGTCTTCGCACTCGTCTCCAGAACCTGGCAACCGAGCGAACTGCCGACTGCCTCGAGATCGGACAGTGTGAACTTCTTCTCGAGGTCGGCTTTATTGCCGAGGATTATGATTGGCATGTTGCCCACGACCGATCTGAAACTGTCGAGCCACGGCTTGAGATTCTTCATCGTATCCGGACGCGTGTAGTCGCAGACAGCCAAGGCGCCCGCAGCGCCCCGATAGTATGCGGCATGTAGGGCCTCTTGGGACTTCTGACCGAGGATGTCCCAGATCATGATATCGATCTCAGCGTCGCCCGTCTTGACAGTCTTCTTGGACACCTTCGTGCCGAAGGACATCAGGTACTTGTCATCGAAAACGTCGAAGACGTACCTCCTAACGAGGCTCGTCTTGCCGACGGCACCGTCGCCTAGGAGGCACAGTTTGATGATGTATTTTCCGGAGGGCATTGAGAACCGGAGGAAAATGCGCGGATGGCTATTTAACGCTTGATGGAGGAGAAGAGACGGTCAAGAATGACCTAGTCAGTATGACAGGCCGATCCCTCGTTCCCTCATGTAGCCACGGCAATGGCGACGAGCTCCATCCTATCCGTGCCGCCCTCGACCATCTGCTCCAGAACTACCCCGATTCCGGGGGCGAAGTACTTGTTCTCCGCGACGCCTTTTTCGAGCGGCGTCCAGTCCTTCGTCTGCAGACAGCCTGATAAGGAGCCATACACGATACTGACGGACACATTCGTGGCGACGACTTCGGCCATGTCCTCCGCTACGCCCCTGAGGTACTCTTGCCGGTAGGTCTCACCGACCACCGGGTTGCCTTTCATCACGATCCCGGGCTTGGCACCGTCCACGCCTGCCTCCCAGGAGCCTTCGGTGCTTACGACCACCCCGCCGCTGTATTCCTTGGAATCCTCTCCGAAGTACCAGACGTTCCCGTCCTTGTCCTGTGCATACCAATCAAAGGTCAGCTCAGCGAGTTCCTCGTTCACCCAGACTGTGTCCTTCACGACAGTACAGGTCACGCCGAGTATGATCTTTTTCTCGTCGGTCACATTCACCACGTTCCGCTCGTTTCCCTCGGCTGAAATACCCTCGTATGCATAGGACGTGCCCGGAGTCAGCGGGAAGAACTCGTTATTGACCATCGAGACGAAATCCGACGAATTGATGATTGGAGAGTAGTCCACTGGTTTCTCGCGCGTGAGACCTATAGCCACGGCGGCGATGACAAGTGCGACCATCACTAGGAGGGACAAAACGAGCTTCATTCTTCGGTTCACAACTACCCATTGTGCACATTACTCATCCTAGACATGCACTTTTCCCCTGAAGAAGTTCTCTCACAGTCGGGCCGCTCCCCCATCTCGGTAGAGCATTCTACGATTCAGCGACTAGGTTCAATATGCGATATACCCTTCACGGATACCGTATCCGAGGAGAGCGTGAGGATGAGCGAGGACGACGAAGGAAGTAGGAGGAGGGCGAGACGGTCGCTCGAAGGAGCGGATGACGCCATCCACACGCACAAGCTCAGAAAGGAGTTCGATGACCTCGTAGCAGTGGACGACCTTGACCTAAGGATAGGGACCGGACTCCTCTACGGCATGATAGGGCCGAATGGCTCCGGGAAGACGACCGCCATCAAGCTGTTGGTCGGGCTGCTCAAACCGACTGCTGGTAAGGCTTACGTCCTCGGAGAGAAGGTCCCGATCGTCAACAATATCGCGAGGATAGGGTACATGCCCCAGGAGATGGCAATCTACACCGACATGACCGTGCATGAGAACCTCGAACTGTTCTCCCGGCTGTACTCCATGGAAAAAGAGCGTTTCACGAAGCGCGAGCAGGAACTCCTGAAGGTGATCGATCTTGTAGACCGGAAGGACACGCTGGTCTCGCAGCTCAGCGGAGGGATGAAGCACAGGACCTCGCTCGCGTGCGCGCTCATACACGACCCAGAGATAGTGTTCCTGGACGAGCCCACAGTTGGCGTCGATCCCGAGCTTCGAGTCGGCTTCTGGAAGTATTTCGCCGATTTGAAGGCCCGCGGCAAGACCGTGATCATGACCACCCACTACATGGACGAGGCCGTCAGGTGCGACGTCATCGGCATGATGCGGCTTGGGAAGCTCATCGGCGAGGGCACGCCACAGGAGCTGATGGCAAGAACATCCACAAGCGACCTCGAGTCCGCCTTCATGACCATGGCTAGGAAGGTGGGCACGTGAAGCTTGACAGAGTCCTTGCAATCGCGCACAAGAACTTGCGATCACTCAAGCACGATCGGAGGACCATAGGATTCCTCGTTTTCATGCCGCTGCTCATGATCACGATCTTCGGGTACACGTTCGGAGGGGATGTGAAAAACATAAACGTGTACATAGTCAATCTGGACCAGGCCCCTGCGAACCAGTCCATGGCCGCTGCGATCATAGCGAACCTTGAGACCAGGGACACGCTTCACATTGGCCGGATCTACGGTCCTTCCGACGCATCCATCGACCCCGTGGCGATCGGCAGAGAGAAGGTGAAAGACGCCGACATCTGGGCGACAATAGTGTTCAACGAGACTTTCACGCAGGACGTCGCCGCCCTTGCCGGGGACGGCGCTGGCCAGTCCGCACTCGTGAGACTCATCGTCGACGGCACCAATCCGAACATAGTGCAGGCCAGCAACAATGACATCCTAACCGCGGTCAGGTCCGTGCTCGGTTCGGGCACGTTCGTCACGCCCATTGCCATCTCGATGGACCTCGTCTATGGCAAGGACGCGAGATTCATAGACTTCTTCGCACCCGGGGTGATGGGGCTCGCGGCGATGATGGTAACGTTCATGCTCTCGATCATATCCTTCATCCATGAACGCAGCACGTCCACCCTAGACAGGCTGCTGACGACGCCGGTCACCGAGGGAGAGATAGTCGCAGGATACGCACTCGCATTCGGGCTCGTCGGACTCATCCAGTCAGTCGTCATCATACTCACGGCGGTCGCGTTGTTCGACATACAGATCGTCGGAAACCCGCTCACCGTGCTCCTGATCATATTCGTGTTCGGCGCAGGGACCCAGGGCTTGGGGTTCCTGCTCTCATCCAGGGCGAAGAACGAGTTCCAGGCGATACAGTTCATACCCCTGATTCTCTTCCCATCGATCCTGCTATCTGGGGTGTTCTGGCCGATAGAGGCTGTACCGAGCGTGCTAAGACCGGTATCGTACTTCATACCGCTGACGTATGCGGTGGAGGGCATGAGGTCGGTCATGATCAGAGGCTGGGACATCGGAGGCATTTGGCTCCAGATCGGCGTGCTGGTGCTGTTCGCATGTGTTATGCTCATCCTGAGCGCTTACAGTCTGAGGAAGAGGAGATAAGGCATGGTGGACGCAAGGCCGAGGGTCGTGTTCGTATCCGAGGGACAGGAGATAACCCACAGGCAGATGGAGGCCCTTGCCGCACTCCACGAAAAGGGAAGCATGAAGAAGGCGGCGGAGGCCATCGGGGTCTCCACCCCTGTACTGCACAAATACGTAAGAGAGATCGAGGAGAAAGCTGATGCGGATCTGATAGCCTCGAACAGCAAGGGGAGCCGCTTGACAGAGGGCGGGCTCGAACTCCTCAGGAGGTTCAAAGCATACGAGCTCAGACTGAAGGACGAGGATGTCCTCAGGGTCGCGGGCACGATCGTCACCGAGAGATGTTTGTTGAGCGCGGCGACGGAGCTCTCGGACAAAGGCATCGCGTGCCACGTGACCATCTCGACCGACGAGGTGAACATGAGACTGATGGACGAGATGCGCCTGGACTGTGTCATCCTGGACGATGCGATGTTCGCAATGGAGAAGGCAAAGGACGTCCAGAGCGCTGAGATCGGCTCGGACATGCTGCTGCTCAAGGAGACTGGTTCACGGTACGCTCGACTCGGATTCGGCGCTCAGCGTTTGGCATTCCGGTACATGGACGAGAAGGACATCCCCCATGATGTCGTCCGAACCATCTACGAGCCCACCATGGTCGACAGGACCGACCTGAGCTATTTCGTCAACAAGAGCCTTGTGAGGAACGGAGTAATCAGGGCAGACGGCGCCAAGGACCAGAAGTGGTCCATCCATTCCGTCATGGCGCTTCAGTGCTCGGAGAATGAGAGCATACCTTCATTCTTGGAAGAGGCCAGGGAGGCTTGGCTTTACCGTAAAGGATAACGTTATACCCTTTTCAGCAAAACCCCTAAATATCCCGCCAGCATAACTGGTGACAGGTGAGTGTATTGGCGGAAGCTAAAGAACCGAATCCGGAATTCACAAGGAAGGTAATAGAAGCAGGGGGCAAGACGGTCAACCTCTGTTTTCAATGCGGGACCTGCACCGGCAGCTGCCCATCCGGGCGGCAGACGGCGTTCAGGATCAGGAAGGTAGTCAGGAGGGCGCAACTCGGCTTCGAGGAGGACGTGCTCCCATCTGAGGACCTGTGGCTGTGCACCACGTGCTTCACATGCTATGAGAGATGCCCGAGGGGAGTCGAGATCGTGGACATCATCATGGCCCTCAGGAACATGGCCGTGAGGAAGGGATACATGGCAGAGCCTCACAGGAAGGTCGCCGAGCTCATATCCAAGACCGGTCACC
>CAZTFD010000062.1:0-1526 GCA_964612225.1 uncultured Thermoplasmata archaeon
TGGGTCGTGTATCCTGACAACTCTCTGTGCGGAGTACGCGACATCCTCAGCGGTCATGGTCTGGTTGTTGTGGAACTTCACGCCAGTCTTGAGGGTGAAGTTGTAGTACAACCCATCCGCAGTGATTCCATCGCCCACTGTTGGGATCTTGGTCGCCAGCTGCGGCAACAATGTCGACGCGCTCGAACCGCTGTAGAACACAAGTGTTTCGTAGGTGTTCTGCAGGATCTCGCCACCGGCCGTCTCGTAGTCGACCGCCGGGTCGAGGTAGTCGGGCTCACCGATCGTGGCCATAATGAACGCAGTCGGGTTCTTTATCACGCCTGTGTACGACGCTTGCGGGCTCAGCACATGGATCGTCCTCATGACGGTCGTTGAGTTCCCGTTCCAAGCGGTTGCAACGAACTTCACTGCAAAGTGTCCGCTCTTGGTATAGTTGTGCGTCGCGGCCATGTATTCAGCAGGCGTCACCGGGGTGACTGCGGTTCCGACTCCGAAATCGAGGGTCGTTCCCGTCAGTTTGTCATAGCCCTCAACCCACGCGTCGTCGGCGACGGAATAGTTGACTCCGGCCGAGCTCGTCATGTTGAAGTTGACCGTCGTGTTCGGGTCGATGACATCCACGTTGGATGTCAAGAACGCGAATGGTGCGGTAGTGTTGGTGGGGTCCGGCGGCATGATGTAGAGCAGGACGTCGATGCCGACCATCGCTGCCTCGTTGCTTCCGTTCAATCCACCGTCGTCAGTCGCAATGTGGTATACCCAGTAGTGTCCACCATAAGCGTATGTGTGGGTCACGTTCTTCGCCGCTGCGGCGTCACCGCTGACACTCGTGCCGTCACCGAAGTACCACCAGTACTTGGCGATCGTGCCGTCAGGGTCAGTCGCAAGGGACTCGAACTTGACCGTACCACCAATAGGTATAGTGGTGCTGGTCAAGGCTCTCGCTCCGGCTGTCGGAGCCAAATTAGTCTCCTCATCCTTCCCTCCGAAAAGACCAAGTCCAAAAGCTGCTGCGATCGCTGCGATGATTACTATCACCACGACGATCACTGCGAGGAGCTTCGTCTTCTTTGGCCCCTCCTCCTTGATCTCGGTAGGAAGTGTCTCCGGAGCCGGCTCATTAGGCATCTCGCCTTCTTTACTAGCTTCCATTAGGCATGTCCTCCTTGTATTAAATCTCGGTCCGTGAATAACTCCCCTCAACAGACCAATTCGGCTACAGACAGTCTTCGAGAGTATATATGGTTTCCGCAAATGGGGACATGAACCAGATATGTCTGGGTCGATGACTGGCTATGTCCCTGTCGGTGTCATTAGAAGGACATGCTAGGCGGAGTCTGGCCTCTGATGTCCGATAACCACGATAGACGGTGTCCCGAAAGTCCCTTGAACCAAGAAGGATTGCTATGACAATGCGTCGTCCGACGGTCTCTCAGCAAATGCGTTACTTCTTCTTCGCGTCCTTGACCGCCTGTTGGACCGATGCCGGGTCCGCGCAGTTCCACTCGCCGCAGAATGGGCAC
>CAZTFD010000062.1:1626-8185 GCA_964612225.1 uncultured Thermoplasmata archaeon
CGCCTGTTGGACCGATGCCGGGTCCGCGCAGTTCCACTCGCCGCAGAATGGGCACCGAGACTGATTCTCGTCTAGGTCAAGATCATCGATCTTGCCGGCGTAGCTGACCGTCGCCGGATATTCCTTCTTGCACTTTCTGCACTTGTATTCAAGCTCTACTTTGGCCATGGTTCGTGGACTAGCGAACCGATTGATAAACCTTGTTGACACTTAATCGAGGTCCAATCGGCAGGCTTTTGATGTCTTAGATTCTTCCAGTGGCCCTCGGTCACAAGTCAGGGGGCTAATCATTGCCGAAAAAGGACGGATCCAGTGAATTCAGGTTGGTCTCTGCCTCCGGAAGCCACCACGAGATAGGTGTCTCGGTCGGGAAGCAGTGCAGGGACCAGGCCACAAGGATGGCCAAGCGCTTTAGAGAGAATGTAGACTCCACACCAGGCTTTGATATGAAGAAGGCTATCGCGTACTCAGGGCGAAGCCTCCCCATGAGCAGGAAGTGGTATCCGGGATTCATCGAGGAGCTTGAAGGATACGCGGAGGGGTCTGGCCTGAAGTTCGACATGGTCTATGCTATGACTTGCGACTTCCCCGGTGGCAGAGGAAAGGCGTGCACCGACCTCGCCGCGAACGCCAGCTGGACCAAAGACGACTGCGTCTATGTCGCGCACAACGAGGACGTGTCTCCATACCAGATCGACGAGATATGCGTCGCCAAGATCAAGCCTACGGACGAGCCAGGATACATAGGCCTTAACTACGGCGGCATCTGGCCTACCGAGGGCCTCAACGCTGCCGGGATCAGCGTGACCGGGAACGCCCTCGTCCCGAACGACACCCGCGTGGGCATACCAAAGTCTCTGCCAGTGCGCAAGATCCTGAGAGAAGCCGGGATCTACCAGGCGCTCATGGCATCGATGCCCGAGGAGAGGGGCCACAGCTTCAACAACATCGTGTCCGATTCGAACGGCGAGATCTACAGCATGGAGGGGTCGGCCACCACATTCGATGCCTTGTACGCCGAAGACGGCTGGCTCGTACATACCAACCACTACCTGTCGCCGAAGATGTGGAAGTTCGAGGAGAACATGCACACGAGGTTCTCGTCCATTGTACGGTACAACAGGGCCAAGAGACTGTTCAAGAAGGAGCTGGGAAAGGTCGACCTGGAGGCGTTCAAGCGGGTGCTCTCGGACCATGTGGGGTACCCCGAATCGATCTGCAGGCACCCCGATCCCGCACTCGACCCTGAGGACCAGACGATGTCCATATTCTCGATCGTGTTCAACCTGACCGAGAAGGTCGTATGGGTGTGCAAAGGCAATCCGTGCCAGGGCTCTTACAGGAAGTACGAGTTCTGATCAGGGCCACCTGTGCCTCAGGACCTCTCCGGCGAGGACCTTCTTCTGCTTGCCGTTGTCGACCGCGACCGTACCGTTCACGATGACATATGGCACGCCGTCAGGGTATCTGTGCGGGTAGTTCTTGAAGGGGTATTCGTGCGGCCACATGTTCGTCGCCCGGTCCTTGATGTTCTCGAGGTCGATGAGGGTTATGTCCGCCTTCAGCCCAGGCCTGAGCAATCCTCTGTCGTACAGGCCCATCTTTTGAGCGGGGAAGCTGGTCATCTTCCTGACAGCCTCCTGGATGGTCAGAAGCGGTTCGTCCCTGACGTACCTCTCGAATATGCCAGGGTACTCCCCGAACGCGCACGGTATATAGGGCGGCGGGTCTGAGAGCGGTCCGCTCTCCGACCAAGTAGCGCAGTCCGAGGACACCATGACCAGCGGGTGCACCAAGATCTTCTTGATGTCGTCCTCGCTGATGTAATCGAATATCGCGATGATGTCGTCGTTCTCCTCCACCATGAGGTCGAAGTAGGTCTCGAAGACGTCCTTGCCTCGCTCCTTCGCGACCTTGGCGATCGTCTTCCCCTCGAGCCTCTTCTGCTTGGGACAGTGCATCAGGAATATCCTGTCGAAATAGCCGTGCTTGAGGAGCCCGGACGGGCCGAACGCAGGCAGCTTGTCCTCTATGATCTCCTTCTTGAGTCTGGCTCTGTTGGACTTGGACTTGACATGCTTGAGGAGATTCTCCTTGTCAAGCTCGGCCATGTACTGCGGGAGCGCGTGGCTGAGGTTGGGGGCGAGATCCGTGTGCACATCGTTGTCCACCGTCACATCGAACCCGCGCTCTCTGGCCTTCTCTGCCAAGCCGAGGGTCTCCTTCGTCCTCCCCCATGCTCCTATCTTCGGGCAGTTGTGGGATATCTGTACCCTGACTCCGCTCTTCTCGCCTATGAGTATAGCCTCCTTGATAGCCTCAGCGATCGTCTCCCTCTCGCCGCGAATGTGAGACGTGTACATTCCGCCGAACTTTGCGACGACCTTGCAAAGCTCGATGATCTCATCGGTCTTCGCGAAGCTCCCGGGGGGGTACACGAGGCCGGTGGAGAGGCCGAACGCCCCGCTGCTCATGGCCTCTGCGGTCAGGTCCTTCATCAACATCAGTTCCTTGGGCGTGGGTGCTGTCCTGGCGGCCCCCATCGCTGCCGTCCTGATGGAGCCGTGCCCGACCAGGGCGGCTATGTTGTGTCCGACTCCTTTTCTCTCCAAGACTCGGAGGTACTCGCCGAAGCTCCGCCAGTTCCATCCATCGAACTTGCCTGCCCATTCCCCCCAGTAGTTCTTTGCGACTTCCACAAAGGGTTCTCTCAGGGGTGCGACGGACATACCGCAGTTGCCTATCAGATGGGTCGTCACTCCCTGTCTCAGGGTGCTGTCGCAGCCCGGGAAGACGATGGCCGTGACATCCGAGTGAGTGTGAATGTCTATGAATCCTGGACACACATAGAGATCCTTCGCGTTGATGGTGCGCTTGCATTCGCTCTTCTCGATCTTGCCTACCTTGACAATCCTCTTGCCGGAAACGCCGATGTCGCCGTAGAACCACGGATTCCCCGCGCCGTCCACGATGCGTCCGCCCATGATGCCCAAATCGACTTTCATGTGACCGCCGGCCGGCGTATTATCTTAGGACTATTTACCGGTTGACTGACTTCGATCAGGCGCGACCGAACAGGTAAAGGAGAGTCCCCGACCAGATCTTCGGAAAGAAATACGTGGACTTGTGGGGCATCTTCTGCCCGGACTCCGCAACATCCATGACCTGAGCGACTGTCGGAGGTTTGACGAAGAAGCACGCTTGATACTCCCCAGTCTCCATTGCAGCCCTCGTCTGGTCCGTGCCCTTGACGTAATCGATGTTCGTCTTCGTGTCAAGCATCTCAGCCGTGAAGCCGAGCAACTTCTTCAGCACCTTCTCCTGGACGATGTACACGGGCAGATCATCCATTGGGCTGTCGGAAGGTTCCTTCCTCTTGGGCGTCGCGAAGATGCAGACTCCGGAGGAGTGTATCCAGACGCCAAAGGCCTTCACCTGAGATCCCTCGACGGCCTCGGCGAGCTCGTCGGGGCCCTTCAGCGTCTTGAGATCGAACTCTTCCTCGAGTGCCTTCGGGAGGCGAGATAGGAGCGACTCATCCACATTCTGGACCAGTCTGTGGGTCGGGTACACGACAAGGCCGGGATTCCTGAAGCTCACCAGGGTGGCCATTATGAAGTCATAAGGCATGGTCCCCTCGTCCGAATCGTCTTTGGCTCGCATGCCCTTCCGGTACTCAAGCGCTGTCTCATACCTGTGATGTCCGTCAGCGATCAGAAGCTTGGCAGGCTCCAGCAACTTGGCGATCCTGCCGATCATCTCCGGATCCGAGATCCTGACGATCCTGTGATGCACACCGTCATTGTCGACGAACCGGAGTACCTCCTCCTTCTTCCTCGCCTGCAGAAGGATGCCTTCCATCTCCTCCGAGGGGTCGTCATAGAGAATGAAGATCTGTTCGGCGTCTCCTGCTACGGCCGACATCAACTGCATTCGGTCGGCCTTGTGCTTCGGAATGGTCTTCTCGTGCGGCAAGATCACTCCTTTTGAAAACTCCTCTAGCTTCACAAGCCCGACGATGCCGGACCTGACTCTCGGTCCCCCGTCGGGGCTGCTGAACGTCTGCTCGTATAGGTAGTAGCACTCCTCGCAATCGTGCACCAAGACCGAGTCGTTGATCCACCTCTGGAGGCGTCTCGATGCGACAGTATAAGAGTCGCCTTCGTCCCCCAAGGTGACATGCGTGATGTTCAGCCGGTCCTCCTTCAGCTTCTTCTCCGTGACGCGGTCTATTATGTCGTATGGTGGTGCGACGAACCTCGTGACATCCTTGCCATACCTGTCAGTGTCGTATCTGAAGGCCTTGAACGGGATGACTTTAGCCAACCGACTCTACTTCCCGGAACGGCATGATGCCACGGGCATCTAAAAAAGCTTGGCATCTTCGATTGGGGGATATCCTCCACGAGTTCAGTCCAGGAATGGCAAGTAGCCGTACCACGTGCCATCATCCTCGAGGAACTTCAGGTTCTCCTCGAGCATCTCCCTGTGGCCCTTCTCCATCATCGCCAGCTTGTCGAAGATTGTCTTGATCTTGGGGCCGGCGATAGCAGCGTTCTTCGTGTAGAATTCGATGGACCGCTCCTCAGTCCTTATCCCCAGCTTAAGGGCCGAGATCGCATCTCTAGTTGCTATGGAGCCCTTTCGAACGATCTCAGGGAAGATCTCCTTGAGGCCATTCTCGACTTCTGCTTTTGAAGGCGACTTCGCCTTGCCACCTAGAGCCGTGAGCTCCCTCTCCAGAATTCTCGCGTGCTCCTTCTCGTCATCTGCGAGGCCCTTCATGAGTGGCTTGGCCTTCTCGTCCGAGACCAGATCTCTGAAGCGCATGTAATACTCAACTCCGAACTTCTCGAATTCTATCGCCGTCGCGAGGACTTCCTTCACATTCGCCATGTCACATCACCGGGTTCTTGTTCCTGTCGAACGCATGCGGCATATTAAGAATTGCGCAGAACATCGAGTCAGGCTAGCTCAAATTCAATCTAGGAGGACTCCCGGTCCTTAGCCGTTTCTTCATCTATCATTTGAACGTACTTAAATCAGGATAGGCGAGCCTAAATAGATGGCAAATCCATGGCATCAATGGCCAGACTCGAGAACCCCGCGGTGAAACGGTATATGGCTGATGGATTGTTCGCTGAACCAGTGATTCTTCCAGAACCCTCTCTGCAGACGCCCGGCAAACGCGCTCGCGTGGTTACGGAGAAGGACGTCAACGTCAGGCTAGGCGAGATCGTCAGATTGATCTCAGAAGGAAAGCCGACCACGCAGATAATCGAGACGGCGGTGACTAGCATTGCTGAGTTCTACCGGTTGACGGAGATCTTCGTCGAGGTCCGGGATGAGGAGTTGTGGAAAGCTGCGAGGTTTGTCACGCTAGGTCTACCACAGGACAGGGCCAAGGCCATAATCCATAACATCACGTCCGGGTACCGTTCCAAGGACTTGATCCTCAAGCTCATGGATGACAAGTTCCGGGTGTCTAGGAACGGATACTACGTCCCTGCGGAGGTTTGGCTTAAGTTCGCGGCCGCTGATCCTTTGTGCGACCATCCTGCATTCTACAAGCACCCAGAAGGCGTCAGTCAACCGCGGAAGAGCCAGGACGAATGGCACGCTGCTGACTACTACTGGTATGCTGTCAGAGACAATGATGGTGTCCTGCTCGCGACCGTCGACATCGGCAGCTCGCTTGACGAGAAGCTCCTCGACAGCAAGACTGTTGCGGATATCGAGGTATTCATAGCGGTCATCGCGCTCGTCCTCCTCAGAGAGAAGGCTCACGCGAAGCCGATGGCGCAAGTCGCATTGTCCTCCCAGAGGACCGATTTGTTGGAGGACGTGCTCAAGATCGCATCATCTATCGTTTCGGAGAGGGACCTCAGGAAACTGTCCAGCATGATCCTTTCATCTGTCTCGTCGCTGTTCGGGTTCGGCAGGGTCACCCTGGTCGTCTACGACGAGGCCTTGGGGTCGTTCAAATGGATGGCGGTGTTCGGATACGGTGAGGACGCCGAGCAGGCTATGAGGTACAGGACCATCCCGACCGACGTCATATTCGAGGACCTGAGGGAGAGCAAGCGTATAGGCAGGTCCGTCTACCTCACATACGCCGAGGACGTCAATCCGGCTTACCGCTCCTACTACATCTCCCCGATGGAGATCGGTCTTCAGAATAACTTGACCCGTAGGGAGAAGGGAGAGATGAGGCGGGAAGACTTCCTTGCCTTCGCGTTGCACGACTCCACCGGAAGGATAGTCGGTGTGATCTATCCGTCCGTTCCGAAGGACGGGAAGGTCCCCGACAAGGATGCCATTGAGACTGTGGAGATTTTCACCTCATTGGCGGAGGTTGCACTGGAGAATGCCAGGCTGGCCACGGAGAAGGAGGAGGCGCTGAGGATCAGCAGCCAACGAACCGAGCAGCTTTCCAGGATCCTCGACTTGTCCACCGGCATCATGTACGTCCGCGACCTGGATCAGATGCTCGACAGCCTTCTGAAGACGCTCGCCCGTCTTCTCGGGATCAAGCGGATGACCATGGGCGTAAAGCACG
>CAZTFD010000063.1:0-8161 GCA_964612225.1 uncultured Thermoplasmata archaeon
CGGGCTGCCACCCAGCGGACTGCCACTACATTGGAGGCAACTACAGGACTCGCAGAAGGATGGCCCTGATGAAAGTCCTGCTGCAGCAGTTCGGTTTCGACCCAGACAGGCTGAAGCTCGAGTGGGTCTCGGCCGGAGAGGGCGAGAAGTTCCAGAAGACCATAGTTGAGTTCACGAACACCATCAAGGAGCTGGGGCCGTCCCCGATGAAGGGAGGTGAGTAGACATGGCTGAGAAGATCAAGATCGCGCAGTACTGGGGCGCTGGATGCGGAGGATGCGATGTCGCGCTACTGGACATTGACGCGAAGATACTAGACGTCCATGCCATCGCCGAGGTCGTCTTCTGGCCGATCGGGTTCGACGGGAAGCTGCGGGACATCGAGAACATGCCGGACAAGTCCATAACCGTCTCGTTCTACAACGGCGCCATCAGGAACAGCGAGAACGAGCACGTGGCCAAGGTCCTGAGGCAGAAATCGGTAATCATGATATCCTTCGGCTCGTGCGCGTGCTACGGCGGAACGCCGGGGCTAGCGAACGTGACGAACAGGCAGGAGGTCTTCAAGACCGTCTACGAGGACACCGAGTCAACGGACAACCCGAACAAGGTCGTGCCTCAGACCCACGTGAAGGTCAAAGAGGGGGAGCTCGAGCTCCCGGAGTTTTACGATACCGTCAAGACGCTCGACGAGGTCGTGGACGTCGACTACTTCATGCCTGGCTGCCCACCCACGACGAACCTGATCGCAATGGCGGTGGACGCCGTCGCGCAGCATGTGACCAAAGGGGCGCCGCTGCCCCCGAAGGGCACGATGATAGCTTCGGACAAGACTCTGTGCGACGAGTGCAAGAGGGAGAGGGTCGAGAAGGGCAGGAGGATCGAGAGGATCTACCAGGCCTACGAGATCAAGCCCGACCCCAAGAAGTGTCTCCTTGATCAGGGCATCATATGCATCGGGCCGGCGACCAGAGCCGGCTGCGGAGCGATGTGCCCGAACGCGAGCATGCCCTGCAGAGGATGCATGGGGCCGACCAGGGGAGTCCAAGAGCAAGGGGCTAGCATGCTGAGCGCGGTTTCGTCCTTGCTGAACATCACGAATGCGGAATCGTCCATGAGCGAGGAGCAGATCATGGAGCTCATGCTCCAGGTCAAGGACCCGCTGGGGACGTTCTACGCGTTCACGCTGCCGAAATCCATGCTGAAGCGGATCGTGACCGAGAAGAAGAAGAAGAAGGCGGTGAGCTAAGATGGCCGGACCGATCATCAACGATGCAACAACAAAAACGAAGGAGAGGAAGATCACAATTGATCCCATCACCAGGCTCGAGGGCCATGGGAAGATCGAGATATTCCTGGATGCTAACGGCAACTGCGAGAACGCCTACCTTCAGGTGCCAGAGCTCAGGGGTTTCGAGAGGTTCTGCATAGGCAGGCACGTCATGGAACTGCCTGTTCTGACGAACAGGCTGTGCGGCGTCTGCCCGGCGGCGCACCACCTGGCGAGTACCAAGACGCTAGATGCGGTCTTCAGCGCGACGCCGACACCAACAGCGATCAAGCTGAGGGAGCTGTTCTACATGGGACAGTACACCCACAGCCACATAGCGCACTTCTACGCTCTCGCGGCCCCGGACTTCGTCCTTGGGCCGTCCGCGCCGGCCAACAAGAGGAACGTGCTCGGAGTCGTTGACGCTGTCGGCGTCCCGATCGGCGCCGAGGTCATCAAGCACAGGTCCTATGGCCAGAAGGTGCAGGAGATCGTCGGCGGAAGGGCCACGCACCCGGTGTTCGGCCTGCCTGGAGGTGTTTCCAAGCAGATCAGCGAGGAGGAGCGCGTGCAGATGGAGACGATGGCCAAGTCCTGTGTGGAGTTCGGCAAGTTCACGATCAAGCTCTTCCACGACATCGTGCTGGCCAACAAGGACTACATGGGCCTCGTACTGAACCAGGACGCATATTACCTCAACTCGTACTACATGGGCATGGTCGACAAGAACAACAAGAGCAACTTCTACGACGGTGACATCAGAGTCGTGGACCAGCAGGGCAAGGAGGTATTGAAGTTCAAGCCCAGCGAGTACCTCGACATCATAGCCGAGCATGTCGAGCCCTGGACCTACATGAAGATGCCTTACCTGAAGAAGTTCGGATGGAAGGGTTTCGTAACAGGACCGGACAGTGGCATATACAGAGTGGGTCCGTTGGGAAGGATCAACGTCTGCAACGGGTACACGACGCCGCTTGCGCAGAAGGAGTACGAGTTCCTCGCTAAGACCGTGAAGGATCTTGGGGTCACCGGGCCGGTGAACCACACGCTTGCGTACCACTGGGCAAGAGTCATAGAGCTGCAGCACGCCGCGGAGAGGATGCTGGAGCTTGCGAGCGACAAGAGCATCACAAGCGATGACATCAGAGGCCCGTACGGCGAGCCCAAGGAGGGCGTGGGTATAGTCGAGGCCCCGAGGGGCACGCTCATACACCACTACGCATCGGACAAGAACGGCCTGTGCACGAAGATCAACATGATCGTCGCAACGACGAACAACTACGCGGCCATCAACACGAGCGTGAGGCAGGCCGCTAAGGCGCTCATCAAGAACGGTGAAGTGTCACCTGGTTTGCTGAACAAGGTCGAGATGGCATTCAGGTGCTACGACCCGTGCAACTCGTGCGGCACACACTCGCTGAACAATGGTCCAGCTCTCGAAGTGACCATCAGGCGCAAGGACGGCTCGGTCCAGTCGACGCAGAGAAACTTCTGAAAGGATTTCACGAGGGGGTCTCCCCCTCACGTATCGTTTTCATTCAAATCACTGTTTCAGAGTCAGGGTTATTATGGCCGATGTCCTTCGGAAACCCGTGAAGGTACTAATCCTCGGCGTTGGCAACCCTATCCTCTCGGACGATGGCGTGGGCATCTATGTCGCTCGAGAACTCAAGAAGAGGGAACTTACTGGGGTTGATGTAGAGGAGCTCGCAGCAAGCGGGCTGGAGCTGCTCGATGTCGTCCTGGGCTACGACAAGGTCATCATCATAGATGCAATCCAGACAGCAGAGGGAGAACCGGGGGAACTACATATATTGGAAGAGCAGGACTTCGAGAAGTCCATCCACGGATCCTCCCCGCACGGGATCAACATCGCGACTGCGCTGGCCCTGGGAAGGAGGCTGGTGCCAGATAAAATGCCCAAGGAGGTCGTCTTCTTCGCTGTCGAGGTGGAAGACCTGGTCAATGTCAGGGAGATGCTCACTCCGAAGGTTGCGAAGGCGCTGCCTGGGATAGTTGAGCGGGTGATGGAGGAGTCGCGCGCGATGGATTGATCCTCTGACGGAGAAATTGCCATACGCCAATGCTCAGATTTTCTGGGCTCAAACCGCAACTACCATCGATCATAGGGGCCATAGAACCCGCTTCCGAAGAATGTGAATGTTGTTCGATAGAGACCGCAAAACTGGTATGGATCTTCATAGGAGGACCATGTTCTCATGAGGGCGACTGACTTGCGTGGAAAATCTCGCACGGTCTCGCATGTCTTTCGAAATGCGATTCGTCACCGTTAAGTACATTGCGGACTCTCCACTGCTGAGACAGCTGGTGAACAATGGTCAAGACAAGTTGCGGCATGTGCTACGGCACCTGCACCGTTGATGTCAAGGTAGAGGATGGAATTGTAGTGGGAGTCGAGGGCGACCCCGACTCGCCGCAGGGCTACGGGAACATTTGCGGCAAAGGCATCTCTGCCCCCATGATGCTCTACGATCCTAGCAGGCTCAACTACCCCATGATCCGGACGAATCCCGAGAAGGGAATCGGCGTCGATCCCGGTTGGAAGAGAATCAGTTGGGACGAGGCCATGGATCTCCTCACCACGAAACTTCGAGAGTGCATGCAGAGAGATCCACGCGGACTGTACACTGTCGGCAGCCCCACTTTTCCTGCGGAGAGAGCGTTCAACATACTCAGCTTCAGAAAAGCCTTCGGCACTCCCAACTACTACACCGGCGGCGGCGGGCTCCACTGCGGGAACGGAGCCCACATGATCGGTGGGATCTATCATGCCTCCTGGTCTGTCATCCCTGACTACAAGTACTGCAATCTCGCTGTCTACTGGGGTTGTTCCAAGGGCCACGGAGCGGGACATGCTGCCAACGTGGCGGCCAAGCAAGCGGCCGATGCCAAGGCAAGAGGAATGAGGCTCATAGTATTCGATCCGTTCTTGAGCACCCAAGCATCGACCGCGGAAGAGTGGGTCCCGATCAAGGCTGGTACAGACGCGGCGGCATCACTGGCGATGACCAACCTGCTCGTGAACGACTACGGGCTCTATGACAGCCAGTATCTGAAATGGAAGACCAACGGACCCTACCTCGTCGGGCCGGATGGATTGTACGTCCGTGACAAGAAGTCTGGAGTCCCTCTTGTCTGGAACAGCATCGACAACAAGCATGAGGTCTTCACATCGAAGAACGTGAAGGACTGCTCATTGACAGGCAACTATGAGGTCGACGGAGTGAAATGCAGCCCCTCCTTCCAGCTTCTCAAAGAGCATCTCAAGAAGTACACTCCAGAATACGCCTCGGGCATCTGCGGAGTCTCAGCCAATACACTCAAAAGAGTCGCTAAGGACTTCGGTGAGGAGGCAAGGATCGGAAGTACAATCACTATCGACGGGAAGGTGTTGCCCTACAGACCGGTGGCTTCGATATACTTCCGGGGTTCGCAGGGACACTACAACCAGGCTTGGGACTGCATGTCGCTCGTGCTGCTGAACCACATAGTTGGGGCCGCAGACGTGCCCGGCGGAGCTCTTGCATTTGGTCCGCCCGTTCACCTTGGATATCCCGGGACTGGCAAGCTCAAGTACTCAGTCGAACCAGATAAGGACGGGCTCCTTGTCGCCCGCAACTGGCCATACTCCCATTTGCCCTACCCTCCGCCTGAACCCAAGGACCCTCCCGAGAGGCTCGATCTCCAGGATATGTTCTACATTCCGACGTACACCACAATCATGGCCTGGGACAACAACGAGGAACTCTGGCAGAAGTTCAAGATACCCTACAGGCCCGACGTGATGATCAGCTTCGCGACCAACCAGATAATGTCGGTCGGGAACCCGAAAACACTCTTCAACAACTTCCTCAAGAAGTTCAGGTTCATCGTTTCGTTCAACATCTACTCGACGGAGTTCGAGGAGGCTGTGGCAGACTTGGTCCTGCCCGATGCGAGTTTCCTTGAACGTTACTCATCTGCCACCACATTCCCCACGGTGGGCGTCTCGTGCCACGCGACTGGGTTGGGGGAATGGATCTGGGCCATCAGGCAGCCGGTCGTGAAGCCGATGGCAGAGCGGAGAGCGATGGTCGATGTGATCCTTGAACTGTCGGAAAGGCTCGGCCTTCGAGACAGGTATCTGGAGGCTGTGAGGGAGTGGGTGAACAGAGCCTATGGAGGCGATCTCGACTTCAAGAAGGTACTCGACCCGAAGGAGAAGCTCAACTTCGAGACCATCCTTGATGTCATCATGAAAGACAGGTTCGGCTCCGACAAGGGACTGGACTGGTTCAAGGAGCACGGATATCTGAAATGGGACAAGCGGGTAGAGGAGGTCTATTGGCGAGCCTTCAACGATGTGAGAGTCCCGGTCTATCTCGAATGGATCATCAGAGCCGGGAGGAAGAGCAAGGCCATAGCTGAGAAGTATGGAGTGCCTGACCTCGTAGATTGGACCGCTCACAACGCGCTGCCCGATTGGAGGCCTTGCCCCACACACTCGGAGAAGAATCCAGAGTATGACCTAGAGGCGTTCTACTGGCGCTCCGCCCTGCACACATATTCCATGACGATGCAGAATCCCTGGTTGAACGAGGTTTCCCAGAATGATCCCTATACATACACGATACAGCTGAACACGGAGACAGCAAACAGAAAGGGCGTGAAGGAGGGGGATTCGGTCTGGCTCGAAAACCCAAAGGGCTCGAAAGCTAGGGGAAGGGTCCACATAACGGCCGGCATAAGGCCGGACCACGTTGCCATCGCCGCGAACGCTGGTCACTGGGGAAAGGGATTGCCGATCGCGAAGGGCAAGGGTGTCTTCTTCAACGAGCTGATCGAGATTGACAAAGAACATACGTGCCCTGTCTCTTTGGGGCAAGACATCTGCGTGAAGGTCAAGTTGTACAAGGACGGAGGCGCCCAGAGTGGTTAGGTGGGGCATGGTCATCGACCTGAAAAGATGCACCTCCTGCCACTCGTGCACTGTGGCGTGCAAGGCTGAGCACCACACTCCCCCCGGCGTGTTCTGGGCCAAGGTGGTCAGGATAGAGTCTGGAAAGTATCCGACAGTGATCAGGCAGGCATTGCCTCTGCTGTGCATGAACTGCAAGGAGCCGGAGTGCGAGAAGGTCTGCCCGACGGGCGCAACCAAGCGAAGGCCTGACGGGATCGTGACTGTTGATTCGAAGCAATGCGTGGGATGCAGATACTGTGCAGTCGCGTGCCCCTACGGCGCGAGGAACTTCACTAAGGAATGGAGAGACTACTTCACTGGAGGCAAAGAGCCGTCCTCCGCGTTCGCAGAACAATCGAAGAAGAAGTGGCTCGAGGAGAGCGACAAGGGTGTTGTGAGCAAGTGCAACTTCTGCGTGGACAGAGTGGAGAAGGGCAGGAAACCGGCCTGCGTGGACGCATGTCCCTGCGAGGCTAGGACCTTTGGGGACCTGGATGATCCAGAATCCGAGGTCTCACAGCTCATCAAGAAGAGGCGAGGAATGCAGCTGCATCCCGAGTATGGCACTGATGCAAGCGTGTATTACCTGCCCGCGAGGTGACCTTGAGATGTCGCTACTTTCAATTCTCAATCGGGGCGGTGAATGAGATGGACGTTCTGCAATACGAGGATTTCAAGCCAGGGCCAAGAGGCCAGATGGAATGGGGCTTCGGCGGCCGGAGGAAGTGGCGGGACGGCGCGCTCCTGATGGCACTCTTCCTCGGAGGTATCGGGGCAGGTCAGTTCGTAGTTTCAACGTGGTTCATGCACTCCCACACCAGCGCGCTTGTAGGACTGCTGGTCGTCGTGATCGGCAAGACTGTCGCGCACCTGGTCTATCTCGGCCAGCCTGCCAGGTTCTACAGATTGTTCTTGAGGCCACGGACCTCGTGGATCAGCAGGGGACTCATATTCATGGTGGTCTTCGCAGTCTTCGCGGCAGCTTACCTTGCGCCAGATGTCGGTTTTAGCTGGGTCCCATGGACGAGTGAAACAGCGCTAGGGCAGGCATTGTGGGTGGCCGCTGTCCTGAGCGCCTCTCTGGTGATGGTCTACGACGGCTTCGTACTGGCATCGTGCAAGTCCATCACATCGTGGAACACGGCACTGATGCCGCCACTCTTCTTCACTTATGCAATTGCGGGCGGGGTAGCGATGACTTTTCTCACAATGACCGCCACCGGAGGCGAGATCCTGAATCAGTCCACCATGACGACCCTTGACGCAATACTGCTGACGACCCTGTTTGCTCTTGTCGTCATCTACATCGTGAACATGGCCGGATCGACATCAACTGCAAGAGAATCGCTTAGGAGACTGACGACCACAAAGCTCGCGATAGCGTTCATAGGCATGGCGATTGTTGCGGGCCTTCTGGTGCCGCTCACTCTGACCTACTATGATGAGCTTGCAGTCGGAGGCACCATAGCATCAGTCCTTCTGGCCGCCTCATCTATCCTAGAATTAGCAGGGGATCTCTCCGTAAGGCACTCGATCCTCAGGGCAGGCCTGCATGCTCCCGTCTTCTCCGAGGGGCTCTAGGCCTGGGAGAGCGAACGGTTGATGTAACATGAGCGGCGAAACAAGTCGCCTGGAGATCTTGCGGATTACAGGGAGCAAGACCGAAAACCTCCGTGATATCCTCGTCAAGGAGAGGCCTGTGACTATCTTCCTAGATGACATCGAGCTTGCCAACCTGATGTGTTCTCCGAAGGATCTGGATCGTCTAGCAGTCGGTTTCTTGTTCGCGGAGGGACTCATCAAAAGCAAGAAGGATATCAAGAAGATAACTGCGGACGAGAAGGACGGAGTGGTCTGGGTGGAATTGAGGAAAGCCAAGAAGTCGCCTCAGGAACTCGTTGCCAGGCGGTTCATCACGACGGGCTGTGGCA
>CAZTFD010000064.1:0-8107 GCA_964612225.1 uncultured Thermoplasmata archaeon
CTATGTCGATCCCCTTGAGCCTAGCTGGCTGGACCGCGCGCGGGTGCAGGACCTGCGCCCCGAAGTAGGCGAGCTCTGCCGCCTCCTCATACGACAACTTCTCAAGCAGAAAGGCGTTCTTGACTAGCTTCGGGTCCGCGCTCATGAACCCGTCGACCTCCTTCCATATCTCGATCGGTCTCGCCTCGGTCGCATAGGACACGACTGCCGCGGTATAATCAGTGCCGCTTCTTCCCACGGTTGTCACGTGACCCGCTTTAGTGATGCCGAAGAATCCGGTCACGACGGGCACAACGTTCTTCTTTACGATGTTCGCCAATGCGGGTCCCATATTCTTCTCGCATTCGTCCAGGATGGCCACCGCATTTCCGTGTTGGTCGTTGGTGATCATTCCAATTGAGTCCGCATCCACTGGAATCGCTTCAACGCCATCATGGCTGAGCCTTGCAGCCACGACGATAGAAGAGAGTCTTTCTCCAAAACTCAGGATGAGGTCGTTCGTCCTTGGAGTTAGCTCCTCGGTGTAGGTGACGCCGTAGAGGAGCCTCTCCAGCTTGGTCATCTTGGCCTCAATCCGGTCCAGCGCCTCCTTGCGTGTCTGGCCGTCCTTCTTCGGGAGCATATCCACATGCCTTAGCTTCAGCTGGAGAAGGTAATCGTCGATCTCCTTCTCTTGTCTCTGCTTCGAGATGAAGTCCTTCATCGAGTTCGTGACGCCGGCTGATGCGGAGACGACGACTATCTTCTGCTCCTTCTCGTCCTTCACGACCTTGGACGCTCTCTGAAGCGTGTCTTCCGATCCGAGGCACGTTCCGCCGAACTTCATGACCTTCATGTCCTCACCTCTGAACACTGATCGTATGGGCCAATGAATCGAGGGGACGACATATTGCTGTGCGATGTCAGCCGTTCTGCATTGTGTTCCACTTCTACCAGCTTGGGCAGTCTTCCGTGCATCGAAACCGCGCCCTCGTGCATCGCCAATCCTCCAACGAATCCATCCAACCCCTTGTACGGGTCGAAGCATGTCTTCAATGAATACTGATTCACCACTCGGTTGCCTATGGCAGTCGCGAGAGCGTCCGCAAGGCTCGCGGAATCCGCGATTGCCAGCGCAACGTCTGCGTTCCCGAAGCTGATCGAGTGCCCTACTCTTCCGCTTGACGAGCATATTCCGATGATTCCGTCCGTCGGTTCCAGTTCCAAGGCAAACGCCGTCTTGGAGCCGGGGTCGCTGAAGACCTCGAGAGTCGCCGGGCTCGCGAGCGTCAATGCGATGTCTCCTCCGTTGTCCACCCAGCCGTGCTCTAGACCCTGGGCCGCCATCGCCTCCATCGCCTCCTGCGCGATCGTCCCTGCAACGGTGGCCATGGGTCCCACTCCTGCCAACTTCGCTGCGTCACACATGCGCCTTACAACGGGACCGCATTCCTTCGGGGCATCGTACGGCTCTAGAGTCGTGAGGAAGAAATCGTCCTTGCGGATCTGCCGTTCGATTTCCGCACGCGCAGATTTGATCGCATCGACAGCCGCCTCTAGGTAATCCCTCTCCGCTGCGATCGTCGCAGCTGTCTCTTCTATCTCCACCTTCGCGACAACGAACTCACTCATATCAGGATCTCCATGGCTCTCGGTGGGCACGCATCTATGCAGACACCACAAGCCACGCATTTCTCCTCGGTGAAAGTGACCTTCCCAGTCTTAGGGTCATACACGAGCGCCTTCGTGGGACAGATCGAAACGCACATGCCGCAGTGAGTGCACACGTCATCGTCTCTCCTCACTCCCTCCTTTATCGGCCTAACGCCCACGCCGTTCGATTTGAGGTAGTCAATTCCCTTCCTGATGTCATCGGCCTTGCCGGAGAGCTCGAGGACCATCTTGCCACCGATTTCGTCTATCTCGGCACGCAAGATGTTGACGAGCAGATGGTTCTTCATGATCAGGTTGTGTGTTATCGGGGTGTTAGCCGCTTCAGGGCTGAAGTTGAGCACT
The DNA here is from genome assembly GCA_964612225.1 of uncultured Thermoplasmata archaeon. Lineage (GTDB taxonomy): Archaea > Thermoplasmatota > Thermoplasmata > UBA10834 > UBA10834 > COMBO-56-21. Next base: position 1,996 of record CAZTFD010000064.1, read on the forward strand.
ACCTTGGTTTTCATCTCACATCGCCTCCTTCTCAGTCCTCACGTCCAGAGGTCTGAAGACTCTGTCCATCGAGAAGTTCTGGACCGGCCTATCAAGGGAGAACTGCCGTTTCAGTATCTGGTTCTTGAGTATCTCCGCGATCTGACGCGCCTTGTACAGGCTCGAGAGTGAAGAGGTCGGCACATGCTTTCCTTTGACCTCTATCTCTCCGGACCTCAGTTCCGCGTAGCTGATCTCTCGCAGCACGGTTCTAGACCTCGTCGGTTGGCTGTAGTCGAATACCGCGGTGAATATCTGGTCGTTCGTCACCGCGCATGCCTTTGCCATCTCCTCGTCAAGGATCGGTATCGGTATCCCGATGCCTACACCGAGCGAGGATCCATACCTCGTGAACGTAAGTCCTCTGATGAACTCGGACGACATCTGTTTCAGGTCTCCGATCACAGCGATGGACCCAGCTGGTCTTTTCGGGACTCCATCCGGTGTCCGGGGAACACCCGGGTTGAACTGTGTTCCTTCCCAAATGACGTGACCCTGCGCTCCACCCAAGAAGATCCTAGTGCCTATGCCAATGCTCCTGTAGTAAGGATCGTTGAGCAGAGGCGAAATCTCGCCGGCGCTGCTGAACGTGGCATTGCCATAATCGGGAAGGAGCTTCCCCATGTAAGTGTACAGTGTCCTCGACGACGAGTTGGTGGCGACCGCGTAGTTTTGGTAGCAGTTTCTGACGTTCAGAAGCACTGCTTGGTTGACGGTCTTCAGGCTGACATAGGTGTCAATCTCCTTTCTCGGGTAGCAGTCCGTCCCGTACGCAGTGGCTTTCAACCTCACGGCCTTTCCCTTGACAAGGTCCTCGATAACATGCGCTCCACCGTGCATCATGTTGTTCGATTCGTCCAGCTCGGTCGCCCCGAGGTATGCGTCCACTGCAGCGAGACCCGCATATGCTGGAATTCCGTCCATCCAGACCCTCTGCATCTTGATCGGGGGGTCTGAGTGTCCGAAGTTGAAATAAGCACCTGAAGAGCACATCGCTCCGAAAGTTCCAGTCGTGACTACGTCCACCTCCTTTGCCGCCTTCTTGATCCCGTTCGACTTCACGTATTGCTTGAACTCCTCGGCGGTCAAGACGACTACGTTGCCATCGGCGATCTTCTCTCTGATGTCATCATAGCTCTTCGTACCAGACTTCTTTTCAATCTTCTTTGTGGCGGCGCTCAAATCACACCCTCCTTGTAAGCTAGTTCTGCATTCAGGACCGAGCCTCCAGCCCCGCCCCTTATCGTGTTGTGGGACAGGAGGAAGAATCTGAGCGAGTCCCCATCGACTCTGATCCTTCCAGCAGTCACTGCCATGCCCTTCGCCCTGTCCGGCGTTCCAGCGTCCGCATCGAGCAACGGTTGTGGTCTGTTGTCCTCGTTGCGAACGATTATTGGCTGTTCAGGAGCGCTCGGAAGCCCCAGCTCCTGCGGCTTCCCCCTGAACTCGGATAGTATCTTCGCTATGATCTTCCTATCAGGCATGTCTCTCGCTCTGATGAAGACAGCCTCCAGGTGTCCGTCCCTGACGCTGACCCTGGCACAGCTGGCTAGGATGTTCACCTTCGAGTCGATGAACTTGCCGTTCCTGTAGGTTCCTAGGATCTTCTTGCCCTCTGCGTTCATCTTCTCTTCCTCCGTCTTGATGTATGGCAGGACGTTTCCAAGGATGTCCAATGAGGGAACTCCAGGGTATCCAGCCCCGGACAGTGCCTGGTAGGTCGCCACATTGATGTCGGTGAACCCGAACTCATCGACAAGGGGCTTGAGGCCCAACGCTAGCCCGGTGACGGAGCAGTTGGCGTTCGTGACCACGAAGCCTTTGGACTTCCTCCTCTTCTTCTGGGCTTCAATCGATGCCAGATGATCCGGGTTAATCTCCGGGATCAGGATTGGCGTATCGTGCTCCATCCTGTGTGAAGCTGCATTGGAGAAGACTGCCATGCCGTGGTCCGCGCATTCATCCTCGATAGGCCCTGCCACGTCTGAGGGGAGACCGCTGAACACGGCCTCCACGTCCGCTTTTGCGAGCGCCGCGGGGTTCGTTCCTCGGATGGTCTTCGCGCCGAGACGGTGGTCAAGGTGGATATCGCTGAGCCTCCAGACATCAGCGATCCTCTTGCCCTCAGACTTGTCCGAGGCACAGTAGGCGACTACCTCGAAATATGGATGCGCGTCAAGCATGTGGGCGAATCTCTGCCCTATCATTCCGCTCGAACCAATTATCGCCGCCTTCTTCTTCGCCATGTCATTCCACCTCAAGGTACTTCTTACCTGAATCCATGATTGCTCGGAATCTCTCTGGATCTTCATCTAGTGACGCGCTCTTCAGGTTCTTCAGGGAAGTCTCCATCGCGGATATCACATCCCTCGTGTTTGGATTGAGAGTCTGAATATCGTGATAGACTCTCCTGCTTTCATTCGACAGCTCTCGGGCCATATGAACTAGTCTGTCGAATGATGGCCCCTGGGCATGCGAGAATTCAGTGAGGCCAATCCCCGATCCGCGAAGCGTTTCGGTGAACAACAGAATGCACAGATGCGAGAGGCCGAGCACATACGCCATGAGCTCATCGTGCCTTTCGAGGTTCACCATGCTCACGTTGGCCCCAGCGCTCGAGAACATGACATACGCAAGGTCCACTGCCCGTTCGGACCCGCAGTCGCAAATCAATACGTTGCGTCCTTCTGGGGAGGGCGCGTTCGGCCCGAACATGGGATGTACGCTGCACACGAACCTGCCCTCATCGGTAGCTCCCCTGAGAGCCGGTGCCAAATGAGATTTGACGCTGCAGATGTCGAACACGAGCCCCACTGGTGATGCGTCAAGAACCTTCTGCAGGTCGCCCTGGCAGACTCCCAGAGGGCTGGCGACAATGACGATGTCCGCGTCGGTCGCGGCAGGTCTCAGAGCCTTGATGTTCGGATAGCCCTTAGATTTCCCACGCGGGTCCCAGACCGCGACATCCGCACCTCTGTTCGACAGGAACCTGCAGGTCCACTCGCCCATGCGCCCGGATCCACCGACAACGACCGCCTTCTTGGACACAAATTGCTTGGTCTTTGGCGACTTCTGGACTCTCACCGAATCCGAGATGAGCGTCGCTGCGAGGCCTTGCACCATCGCTGTCGGGAGTCCCAGCGCCTGGGATTTCTTGGAGAGGAGATCGATGACCTTCTTCTCCCTAATCCTGTCGCGAACTGGTATCCCATCTCTCACCTTTACGAGTCCTATCTCGTTGGCAACCTCTGCCCTTCTCGCCACCAAATCAAGAATCTCAGAATCGATGTTCTGTATCTCCTCTCTCAGGGCTTGGAGTTCCTTCCTGGTCAGGTGAACCCCCCCTGCAGCATGAGGTCGAGTATGACCGCCGCGGCCGAATTCTCGACCACCGGGACTGCTCTCGGGACGATGCAAGGGTCATGTCTCCCCTTGATCTCCAGCTCCACCGGTTTCTTTGTGACGACGTCCAGGCTCATCTGGGGTCTTGCGATGGAGGATGTCGGTTTGAAGGCTACTCTGAACTCGATTGGCATCCCATTTGACAGTCCGCCCAGGATGCCGCCTGCGTTGTTCGTTCTTGTGACGATCTTGCCTCCGCGGACGATGTACGCGTCATTGTGTTCACTTCCTTTCATGGAGGCACACCTGAATCCGGAGCCGAACTCGACTCCCTTCACGCCAGGGATGGCGAACATCATCGCCGACATGATGCCCTCTATTGATCCGAAGAAGGGTTCACCAACGCCAACTGGTAGGCCGATGATAGTGCACTTCACAATTCCCCCGACGCTGTCCTTCCCCTCGTGGGCGCGGACGATCTCCTCTGTCATCAGCTCTGAAGTCCTTCTGTCCGCGCATCCGACTGGGCTTGCCCTGACCATCTTCTCCGCGACGCTGAGCGGAACTTCCTTCCGCATCGTGACATTGCCGATCTGGACCGTCTGCGCGAGCAGTGACACGCCTCTCTTGTCCAGAACCTGCCTTGCTATGGCGCCTCCGATGACGAGTCCAGCCGTCATCCTACCTGAGAACTGGCCTCCGCCCCTGTGGTCGTGATGTCCGGCGTATTTGATCATTGCAGGGTAGTCAGCGTGACCGGGTCTTGGAACTCTTAGAAAGGTGTCGTATGCGGAGGAGTCGGTGTCGACGTTGCGGACCGTTCCCACGATTGGGCCGCCCGTGGCCTTGCCGTCGCGCAGTCCAGACAGGATCTCGAGCCTGTCGCGTTCCCTGCGTTGCGTGGTGATCGGCCCTTTGCCAGGGGATCTTCGGTCGAGCTCAGCCTGGATGACTGCCTCGGATACCCTCGAGCCTGCAGGGCATCCTTCTACCTTGGCTCCGATGCATGGGCCATGGCTGGATCCGAATATCCCAATCCGGTACTTCACGCCGAACTCGTTCATCTTCTCACTTCCAGGCGGCACCCGAGTTGGTGCATGTCTCTCAGGAATCCAGGGTACGAGACCTTGTAGGACTCGTTGTCCTCGATCCTCAGCTCGGAGGTCGATACCAGTGCAGCAACGGCAGCGGCCATAAGTATCCTGTGGTCCTCCTCGGTCCTCACAGTGGTACCGTGGAGCTTCTTCACGCCGACTATCTCGCATCCGTCGCTCTTGGGGACGATGCTCGCTCCCATGTTACGCAGGAACTCAGTTGTAGTTGCGATCCTGTCGCTCTCCTTCGCTTTCAGATTCTCTCCGCCCTTGATGATGGTCCTGCCTTCAGCAATCGATCCTATGACTGCGAGTATCGGGAAGAGGTCGGGTGTGTGCCTCACATCTATCTCAGTGCCAGCCAAGTGGTCGCCTGCTACTCTGACTGAATCACGGGTCGCCGAGACGCGGGCGCCGAACGCCTTCAGATGGTCAACGATGGCCCTGTCTCCCTGCGGTGATCGATCATCCAGATTCCTGATAGTCACGTCTCCTCCTGTAATGGCCGCTGCTGCGAGCGGGAAGGATGCCGATGAGTAGTCGCCTGGAACTGTGTAGGAATCACGCTCGAGATTCTGGTCTCCTCTGACTCTGAATCCGGAGGGCTCCTCATCCACTATACCCCCGAAGTCCTTGAGCATCTGGAGGGTGATGTCCACGTAAGGTCTCGATCTAAGGGGGCTCTTGAGATGTATCTGGGTGTCTCCCTTCTTCTGAGAGCACGCGATGAGAAGGGAGGAGACGAACTGTGAGCTGATGTCTCCTGGGACCTCGGTGTATGATTTCGTTATTGGTCCCGTTACTGTGAGTGGAGGATTGCCAGGCTTGGCCAAGTAGGTGCACTTAGCTCCCAACTGTACCAGCGCGTCGACAAGAGGTGCCATCGGCCTCTTGACAAGGCTCTCGTCTCCAGTCAGGGTCGTCGTCGAAGGAATCAAGGAGGCAATTCCGGCGATCAAGCGCATTGTCGTTCCAGAGTTCTTGGCATCGAGTATGCCGGGGGCGCCTCTCAGATGCTCGCAGTGTATCAATACCCCGGTCGCGTTGCTCCTGAACTCGGTCCCGAAGGCGTAGAGCGCATCCAGAGTCGACCTCGTATCCTCTGACATGAGAGGGTTCACGAGCGAGAAATGTGAATAGGTGAGCGCTCCCAGGACCATTGCCCTGTGCGTGTAGGATTTGGAGGGAGGCGCTGTGATCGTTCCCCTGGCAACCGACGACCTGGCTACAATAGCCGTGGGACCACCTCCCTTGCGGGGGTCTCGTTCATCCTCGCTCTGAGCACCGTCCCTTCTTCGCGGGACAAAGCCGATAGGATGTCAGGTGCATCCGCTCTCGAACAGACGATCGCGGTCGCCGGTCCAGTGCCGGAAATACCTGCACCGAGCGCGCCTTTCTTCCGAGCCAGCTCCGCGATGTCCTCCGACACGTCTAGCACTCTTGAGTAGGCTCTGGAGTTGAGTTCCATCGCCCTGAGGTACTCTCCGTTCAGGGCAAGTTCGAAGGCCTTGTCGACCTCCTTTCTGATCGGTCCGAAGTCGAGTCCCTTCACGCTCGCTTTGGTGATTCGTTTGTCCGGGACGTGGAGCAGCATTTCGAGATCTGGGTCCATCGTCCCTCTGTGGAGCACCGCGAAG
>CAZTFD010000065.1:0-8092 GCA_964612225.1 uncultured Thermoplasmata archaeon
GCTGCCTCTGCTGAAGAAGTACGGCATGCCCGTCCACACAATCGAGCAGAGACACTACTGACACTACCTCCAAGACCCGCGTCAGGAGCATTGAGCGGACTCATAGTCTGGACGCCCACCGGAAGTACGGCAAACGATCTAGGCCAGACGGCAGTCTCGAAGGGCGCGAGAGGTTTATCTAGGCGCTTCACATTGGACGGTGGGGGAGCTGGGCTAATACCGGTTCTCGGAGGCTTGTGAAATAATGAAGGCTATGGTTCTTGGAGTGGGAGCGATTGGATCTGTGACCGCTGAAGTCCTCGCCAAATCCGACGAGTTCGACAAGGTCGTGCTTGGCGCACGCAACCCGGAGAAGGGCAAGAGGCTTCAGAAGAAGATATCGAATGACAAGGTTTCTGTTCAGAAGGTTGACGCGTCCGACGTCACGAGCATGGCGAAGGCGTTCAAAGGTCTGGACATCGTGCTGGACGTGGTGATACCGAGGTACTGCGGCAATGTCATGGACGCCTGCGAGAAGGCCAAGGTGCACTATGCGAACACGGCCTGGGACATCGCTCTGGACAAGACCAAGCCAGGAGAGATCATCAAGCCCGCACCGCCATCGTTCCTGTACCTCGAGAAGGACGCGGCCTGGAAGAAGCTGGGCCTAACAGGGATGCTCGGCATAGGGTGCGACCCCGGCCTGTCGAACATGTTCGCGAGAATGGCAGCGGACAGAATGGACAAGGTCAAGAAGATCCTGATCAGGGACGGGGACAATGGTTATGTCGAAGGCTATGACTTCGCGCCCCTGTGGTCGCCTGAGACTCTCATCGAGGAGGTCCTAATGCCTGCCAGCTACTACTCGAACGGGCATTACAGGAAGTACGGATCGTTCGAGAACAAGGAGGTCTTTGACTTCCCGGACGGCGTCGGCAAGATACCGATCTACAATGTCGACCACGAAGAGGCCGAGACGCTGCCGACATACATCGGCGAAGTGCTGGGCAAGGGCTGCGACTACTGCGACTTCAAGATCGCTCTCGGGGACGAGTATGTCGACGCGATCAAGATGATCGGCAAGCTCGGCCTGTCGAACCCGAACAAGATCGATGTGAAGGGGGTCAAGGTCGCACCGAGGGACGTCGTCAACGCTGTGCTCCCAGACCCGTCACAGCTGGGCCACCTGTCGAAGGGCCAGTGCGCCATCGGAGCCGTCACGAATGGTGTGAAGGACGGCAAGGATGTCGGGTACTACATCTGGACATCGCTCGACCACAAGAAGACGTGGGACAAGTGGAACAACAGCGCCACCGCATGGTCTGTCGGCGTTCCGCTCGCGATCGCTGGGATACTGTTCGCACAGGGCAAGATCAAGCAGAAGGGAATGTTCCCGCCAGAGATGCTCGACCCGGCGCCGTTCGTGAAGATGCTCCCCAAGTACGGCATGAACTGCCTAGAGAAGAAGCTCTGATCAAACTCAAACCGGAGCGGAGAGGGCAATCCCTCCCTCCGATACCATTGTTTTTTTCGTAGGCCATTTCCGAAAAATGAAAGGCGTCCACAGCATCAGTTTATAGGATACTTCGCATACGGGGCCACGATGGCAGCAGGGGACGACCGGATAAGGAAATACTACCTGTTCAGGGCGGTCACGTCGTTCTCTCTCTGGATCCCTTTCTGGACACTCTGGGCGAACAAATACCTTGACAGCCTGTTCCTGCTCACGATCGTCGATGCGGCGTTCTGGTCGACGATGATCTGCTTCCAATTGCCTGCGGGGCTTCTCGGCGACAAGTACGGACGGAAGGCGATGCTCTTCATCGGGGAGGCGATGTTCGCAGTCGGCGTTCTCGCATTCGGGCTGAGCACCGAGTTCTGGCAGTTCCTAGCGTCGAACGTACTATGGGCGAGCGGGGTCTGCTTCATCGTGAGCGGGGACACGCCGTTCCTCTACGACACGCTCCTGGAACTGAAACGCCAGAACGAGTTCATCTCAGTGATGGCCAAATCATGGGCGGTCATCGCAGTCATGAGCGCGACCGCATGCGTTGTCGGTGGAGTAATCGTCCAGTACATACTCCCGGACAGGCTCGCCCTGACCCTGATAATCAGCGCCTTCGTGGGGCTCACGGGATCGTTCACCGTGCTCTTCCTGAAGGAGCCTAAGGTCGACCGAACCAAGTTCGGCTCGTTCAGAATTCAACTGAGCGTCGGCTGGAATCACGTGAAGACATCCCGCCCCATAGTCGTTCTCATCTCGTTCCAGATAATCATCGAGATCGCGCTGTACGTGATGGCGGTCTTCAGATCAGTCTACATGAACGAGGACTTGGATCTGAACTTCTTCTACGTCGGCCTGTTCATAGGCGCCTTCACTATAGTCGGGGGAGCGGTCGCCACTCAAGCGGGGAAGATCGAGCAGAGGCTGGGCGAGAAGAACTCCCTTATGTTCATTCTATTGGCCATCGTAGGGTCGTTCGGGATCGTCTTCCTGGTTGAATCATCCGTGGCAATCGTAATACAATTCATCATCTACGGGATTTCGAACCTCGTGAGCCCCATCACAAATGGCTACATCAACCAGAGGGTGGACTCGCAACACCGGTCCACGGTCGTTTCCATAGGCATGCTGCTCTTCACGGCGGTTCTAGCTCCAGTCGAGATAGGGTTCGGATTCTTGGCCACCGCATGGGGCACGAGGGAGAGCCTCTTGATCCTGGCCCTGTGCATACTGCCCATAGGATTCTATCTGATGACGATCTGGAACAAGGAAGTCGACATCTCCAGGAAGAAGACGAAGAAGGTCAGGGCTCTGAAACAGTTCTGAATAGATGGCCCTCCCCAGCAATCACCAGAAAAAGCAGGGGGAGAACAGATTTGGAATAATGGCATCCAAGCTAATAAATGTTATCAAAAGTGATATTGCTAGCAACCGAGGAGAAGATCATCGGGACTGGCTCATCGACTTCTCCTTCTCCGCAACGAGCAGTCTGGTCTTGATGACGCTGTCGGGATTGAGGGAGATGCTGTCTATGCCGCATTCGACAAGGAACTCCGCGAAATCAGGGAAGTCAGACGGTGCCTGACCGCATATCCCGATCTTCTTGCCCTTCTTCTTGACTCGCTCAATAACGTTCTGTATCATGTGCTTGACCGCAGGGTTCCTCTCGTTGTACAGATGGGACACCAGCTCCGAGTCCCTGTCCAGGCCCAACATCAGCTGGGTCAAGTCATTCGAGCCGATCGAGAAGCCGTCGAAGACCTCTGCGAACTGCTCCGCAAGGATGACATTGCTCGGTATCTCGGCCATCATATAGACCTCCAGACCGTTCTCGCCCTGCTTAAGGCCGAATTCGTTCATCGTCTGTATGACCTTCTTGCCTTCCTCGGGGGTCCTGCAGAACGGGACCATGACCTTCACATTGGTGAGCCCTTTCTTGTCCCTCACATGCCTGAGCGCCAGGCACTCGAGCTTGAATGCCTCCCTGAAATGACCGGCATAGTATCTCGATGCGCCTCTCCACCCTATCATCGGGTTCTCTTCTTTGGGTTCGTAGAGAGTCCCGCCCAGCAGGCTTGCATACTCGTTCGTCTTGAAATCGGACAGCCGCACGATGACGTCCCTCGGGTGGAAGGTCGCAGCAATCTTGCCTATGCCCCAAGCGAGCTTCTCGACGAAGAAATCCTCTTTGTTCTCGTACCCGGGCGTCTTCTCCTCGATCAAATCGACGACCCGGGCAATCTCCGGATCCGTCTCCGCCTTCTTGCTCAGTTTGTCGAACTCGATGAGGGCCAATGGATGGATGCCGATATGGGATGCGATGATGAACTCCAGCCTTGCCAGGCCGACACCGTCGCACGGTATTTGGCCCTGGGTAAAAACATGCTCGGGGACTCCGACGTTCATCATGATCTTCGTGCGTGTCTCCGGTAGGTTGGACAGATCGGTCCTGTCGATCCTGAACTTCAAGATTCCTTGGTAAATGACTCCCTGGCCTTCGGATGTGTCGATCGTGACCTGCTGACCTGTCTTCATCACCCTGGTACCATTGCCCGTCCCCACGATGCATGGGATGCCGAGCTCCCTAGACACGATAGCCGCATGGCATGTCCTTCCGCCTCTGTCGGTGACGATTGCCGACGCGATCCTCATGATGGGCTCCCAGTCAGGGTCCGTCTTGTCCGTCACCAGCACTTCGCCCTTCCTAAAATCAGATATCTCATAGGCGCTCTCGAGCACCTTCACGACTCCAGTGCCGATCTTGCTCCCGACGGCCTCGCCACGTGCGAGCACATCGCCCTTCGACTCGAGAACATAAGTCTCCAGCACGTTCTGCGACTTGACAGCATGGAATGTCTCCGGCCTCGCCTGGACGATGTACAGCTCTCCTGTGACCCCGTCCTTGGCCCACTCGATGTCCATGGCCTTCTTGTAGTGGTCTTCGATGATGCACGCCCACTTTGCGAGCTTGACGATCTCATCATCCGTGAGGACGAACCTCTTCCTGTCGGCCTCGGACACCTCGGCGTCGGCCATGCCAGGGCCCTTCGACGCGTAGACGAGCTTCTGGTGCTTGCTACCGAGCTTCTTCTCGATGATCGGATCCTCGAAGTTGCCTATGGCAGACTTGAGAACGTAGAACTGGTCCGGGTTCACGGCGCCTTGGACTATCATCTCGCCGAGCCCCCACGAGCCCGTTATGTAGACGACTCCGTCGAAGCCGCTCTCTGTGTCGAGCGTGAACATGACACCCGAGCAGGCCAGGTCGCTCCTGACCATGCGCTGCACCCCTACCGAGAGCGCATTTCCGATGTGCCCGAACCCCTTGTGGACCCGGTACGCAATTGCTCGGTCGGTGAACAAGGAAGCGAAACACTGTCTGATCGCCTTGAGTACTGCAGTCTCCCCGCGGACATTGAGTATCGTCTCATGCTGGCCGGCAAAGGATGCACCTTCGAGGTCCTCGGATGTCGCGCTCGATCGTATGGCAACGCTTGGATTGGCCATGTTCAGCTTGCGCCCGAGCTCCCAGTATCCGTACTCTATCTCCCTCTTGAGCTCCTCTGGAAACTCGGCATCGAGGAACAGTTTCCTGATCGCCTTGCCCTTCTGGGCCAGATCGGTCTGGTTGTCAGGATCGAGACCCACCAACGCGGCCTGGATCTTCTCCTCGAGGCCAGCGGCGTCCACGAACTCATTGAAGGCCTTGGTGGTTACTGCAAAACCCTCTGGAACCCTGATGCCCATGGATGACAGATGGCAAATCATCTCACCGAGGGAGGCGTTCTTGCCGCCGACCTTCGGGAGGTCCTTGAGACCAATCTCGTCGAACCATAGCAGTTGCTCGTTGGTTCTCCTAGATGAGGTATTCTCCCCCTTGAGCATACTTCGCCCCAGCCCGAAACAGGTTGATGCTACGTGTTGCTCGTTCGAACACCGGAACCCGGGAGTCACCGCGGTCTCCGGCGAGCGGCTAGGAGCAGTACGAACGATGCCCAGGTGCCATTCACGGTGTCATCTGGGCATGCTGACTGCTCGCAACAGAACGGGGATAAATGTCCCGCGCTTAATAACATTTCTCAGGTACTGTCGGTGGGCTCGAAAACCGTTCGTACATCTGACACCGATACAGTGCGAATGCCATGTCCATCTCTGTGCAACAACCTACGATGAGCTCCCGTCCTTGAGGGAGAAAGGAATTATCACTCAAGTGCATTGCCAAGACCGGAGATGGAGAATTGAAGCTGGCGATGCTGACGTACAGCACGAGACCGAGAGGAGGTGTAGTGCACGCGCTCAAGCTAGCCGAGCGCCTGAAGACACTCGGCGCCGACGTCACGCTCTACTCCCTCGCTAGATCAGACGATCCCGCTTCGCTCGGCGGATACTTCCGCGAAGTCTCCGTCCCGTTCAAGATCTTCCCGTATGATTGGAGCCCGGAACTCGTCAAGCGGCTCGAACGGATGATTGCGGCGTATTCCTCCAACCTCCCCCGTGAATCGGACATCTATCACGCCCAGGATTGCGTGGGAGGAACGTCCCTTGCCCGGATGAAAGCGGATGGACTCATATCGGCGCCCATCTTCAGGACGATTCATCACATCGACGATTTCGCAGAACCGAACCTATTCGAATTCGAGAAGAAGGCTGTAGCAACCGCAGACCATAGATTCGTCGTCTCCAAGTATTGGAAGGATGCGCTCGCGCGCGAATACGGATACGATTCCGTCGTCACGTACAATGGAATGGATGTATCTGATTTCAGTAAGTCGCGTGCGCGCGAACCAACGGGACCCATCGTTCTTTTCGTGGGGGGACTCGAACCAAGGAAGGGGCTCGAGCACCTCATCCAGGCGATGGGACAAGTTGTGAGGGTCATGCCGGAAGCTCGCCTCATCTCAGTCGCCAAGACCGGGTTCCGAGGCACTGACGAGGAGCGTTGGTACAGAGACCTTGCGGCCCGATTGGGGATAGCAGACAATGTCGAATTCCACGAATCTGTGAGCCAGGAAACGCTGCTCGGGTTCTATTCGGACTGCAGCCTTGTTGCCCTGCCGTCCAAGACGGAAGGCTGGGGCCTTTCTCTGATGGAGGGTATGGCTTGCGGCAAGCCCGTGGTCGCAACGAAAGTCGGTGGGATACCAGAGCTCGTCAGGGACGGTGTTGACGGCATTCTAGTGGAGGCTGGGGACGAGGATGCTCTGGCCAAATCGATCATTCGACTGCTTGGCGATCCTTCGCTGAGGAAGCGCATGGGCGAAGCGGGGATGACGAGGGTCGCGCAATTCTCCTGGGACGAGACCGCCAAGGTCGCACTCAATGCCTACACGAAAGCGCTTCAAGCGGTCTGACCGAACTCGTTCATGAAGTGGACCATGAACTTCTCGATCTCGGGCAGACCCGCGATCTTCCTGTTGCCTTCGACGACCATGTACTCGTTAGGACTGTGCGCGAGGTCGCTGTGCCCCATGCCACCCATAGTGAACGGGAGCTTCAGGATCCTGTTGAACACGAAGAACGGCACGGACCCTCCCGAGGTCGGCCAGATTGTGGGCTCGCCCCCGAATGCCTTGAATGACCTGATGAAGGCCTGAACGACGGGTGCCTTCACGCTCGTCCTGCACCAGTCGTAGCCGGTGTCTATCTCCCTCATCACGATGTCCTTGTAACCCATCTTGTCAAGGTGCTTCCTGACAAGCGGCATCATCTTGTCCTTCTCCTGGTTCGGCACGACTCTGATGTCGATCTTGCAGGTGACTTTGTGCGGGAGGATGGTCTTCGACCCTTTCTCGATCCAGCCGCCCCAGATGCCGTCGATGTTAAGAGTCGTGCCGTAGGTGTACAGGCTCAGCAACTCCGCCTTCTTATCATCGGATATCATGAACCTCTTGACCTTCATGGCGTCCTTGGTCGCTTTCGGGTCGAAGGTCTTGGCCGACGCGGCCATCACCTCTTTGTCCTCCTCTGACGGCGGCGCGACATCGTCATAGAAACCGTCGATGAGGATCTTGTTCCCGTTGTCAGATGTCATCGTCTTCAGGGCGTCTATCATGCGCCAGACCGGGCTGTCCACCCAGGCCTTGTTTGCGCTGTGGATCGCGAATTCCTGCGGTCCTCTGCCCCAGCTCTTGCCCGAACACTCAAGCTCGAAATACACGACGCCCTTAACGCCAAGGTAGAGGTTCATCGCGCCATCTGAGTCCTGTGCGAAGTATGGGAAGTAACACGCGTCCGATCTAGAAAGCCTCTTCTTGTCCTTCTGCACATATGACGGAAGGTTGGGGCTGCCCAGCTCCTCCTCGCCCTCGGCCACGAGGATGAGACTGCAAGGGGGCCTTCCTACAGACTTGGTGCTCGCCTCGACCGAGTTAAGGAATGCGGCCAAAGGACCTTTAGTGTTGTCAGAGCCCCTGTTCACGATCGCCTTCACCTTCCCTGCAGGAAGCTTCATATCGACAATCTTGGCGCCCATGGCAGGGTGGTTCCAACCGGGCTCGTTGTAAGGCATCGTGTCGTACATGAAGTAGCCCAGGAGTGTCTTGTTCGACTCTCCCTTGCACTCGCCATACACTATAGGGTTGCCCTTGGTCTTGACGACCTCGACCTTGT
>CAZTFD010000066.1:0-7961 GCA_964612225.1 uncultured Thermoplasmata archaeon
CGAAAATGGGGCTAGCCAGAAAATTAGAAGACGATACGAATAAATACCAAAGGCTTATATTCGTGTAATATCATCACCTCTACCTGGGATGTACGATGGCTAAGCCCGAAGGGAAGGAAGAAGACTGGTTTGCTCAGCTGGACGAGGAACTGGAGAAGAAGACTGTCCAGATAACAGACAACTTCGTCGAGCAGAACAACCAGAGGGAGACCATCAACAGGGCAATGTTGGAGGATCTCTTCCGCATATGGATAAGGTTCAACAAGATCAACGTCCACTTCAGCATGGTGCCGGACCCGCAGGGACCGGCGGCCTTCGCGACCTTCACGGTATACCCGGAACAGTGGAGCTTCAAGCAGGACTACGACTTCGCTGGATCGGACAACGTGTCGCTCACGGACCGAACGCAGACGAGGGTCGGGGACTCACTCAAGGCGTGGTACTACAATGTCGACAGCCAGACCCACCTGAGGATGATCTTCGAGTTCTGCGAGGGCGAGCATTACTACAAGTACGCCGGCTGGAAGAGGATATTCAGCCAGTACGTTCTGCTGGACGTCCCCGTTTCCAAGTTCGAGGAGAAGAAGTATCACGATGTCCTGGCGGACATCATCAAGAACTGGTACGAGTCCCACCTGAGGCGTGACAGGGAGATCATCCTGAAGCACGTCAGGGAGAAGTACGAGAAGGGCGAGACGTTCACGCAATGATATGCAGTCTTCCCAACAGGATTCTGGAAGCCCTATGCCGGGCCGAGCGCTACGTTCTTGCCAGCTGGATGAGACGCCGGGTGAGCGTCCCGCCGACAAGAGACAGATCCTCTGTCGCCAGGATCTTGCCGGCGTTCGCGTCGAAAAGCACATTTGCCGAGGAGGCGACCTCCTCGTCCCCTTGCCAGAGGATGACGACGACTGGCACCTTGGGGAAGAAGTGCGCCCTGAGACTCACGGTGCCCACCTCGATCGGTTCCGCCCTTAGGGCATCGCCGATGTGCCTCAGGAGGGCGGCCTTCTCGCCGAACTCCTTCACCACTGGATCGATGGCCCTGGCCTTGAATGCCGGGTAGTAGATGGCCCCGCCATCGAACTCGCGGAAGGTCACAAGTCTGTTGGCCATCTGCGCACGCCCCGAACCTTCAATATAGTGAAGGATGAGGATCTGCAGGTGCTGGCTGACATCCGCACCCTTGGCGTCGGCGTATCTCATGGTCTTCGCGCCAAAGTCGACCACACAGTCCCTGTCGATCATGCGAAGGATCAGCTGCTTAGTCCCCTTCCTGACGCTCGAACCTGAGTTGGTCGCCAGCATGTTCAGGTCGTGAAGGGTTGCCTTCGACCAAGCGGTCTTCAGAACATCATCATAGTTGGATTTGCCGAGCAATTCATGGCCCCCGTCATGCCTTCAAGAAGGAGTGAGCGTAGAGCCTCTGGTTCAGGAGAACCTCGGAGGCCTTGACCACTTTCATGAGCTCGTCGTCGTTCGGATCCACTATGGCCGCATCGAGCCCTCTGCCCAATAGCATTGCGAGGTACGTCCTGTTCAGGAGGTTCTTCTCCTCCGCCCCGCTTGATATGTTGCTGAGGCCGACGATCGTCTTCGGCGAGGGAGTGTTCAGCGACCTGAAATTGGTGACGGCCTCGCAAAGGACCGGACACTGAGCCTGCGCGGCGGCGATCGGAAGCACGACTGGGTCGAGGTATATCTTCTCGGGACCGATGCCGTGGTCCATGGCCGTCGCCAGGTGCAGCATCGCCAGCTCCGTCTTCCCCTCGACAGTGTTCGGGATGCCTTTCTCGTCGATCGCAAGGCATACGATCTCTGCGTTGTGATCCCTTGCGAGGGGGTAGAACTTCTCCATGCGCTTCTTCTCCGCGGTCGTCGAGTTTATCATTGGCTCGCGCTTGCACTCGGCGATGCCCGCTTGCTGCACCTTGAGGCTGGGTGAGTCAATGGATATCTTGACGTCCACGACATCCTGAACGGTCTTCACTAGCCAGGCCATGGCGGCAGCGGAATCATCCCTGCCAGGACCTGTGTTTATGTCGAGGTAGTTTGCCCCGGCCTCTGCTTGTGCCCTTGCGAGGTCCTGAATGAACTTCGCATCCCTGGAATCGATTGCCTTCGAGACCTGCGGAAATTGTCCGTTTATCCTTTCTCCTACCACTATCAGCCGCACTCCCCCTAAGCGGCGTCCTAACTGACTTCACCAGATATCAAATGTTCGTTTGCCAGACGAGCGGGCTGGCACAATCGCCAAGGAAACAGTTAATACCGCACCTTGCAGTTCCTTGCAGGGCAGGTCCTGTATGGTCGATGAAACCGGGAGGAAGAGGTTCAAAGTCACTTTCGTCCCGGACGGAACGGCGGTCGACGTGGCACCAGGAACGACGATCTTGGACGCCTGCAGAGCAGTGGGCATCCCCATCGACGCCGTCTGCGGAGGGGAGGGGAAGTGCGGCAGGTGCAAGGTGAGGCCGAAAGGCAAGTTCGAGGCCGATGCGTCTCCCCTGCTGACAGCGGACGAGGTAAGGTCAGGGGTGGTGCTCGCGTGTACCGCACGCGCAAAAGGAGACCTCACGGTGGAGGTACTGCCGAGGTCGAGAGTTGGCAAGCACCAGATCCTCACGAGGGCCGTCGTCGAGGTCCCCAAGCCATTGTCCCCGTGGGTAAGGAAGCGGTCCATCAAACTCCCGCCTGCATCCATCTCGGACAACGTGGCCGACCTGGAGAGGCTCTGGCGGGGACTGAGACAGAAGAACACATGCATGCCCTTGGACACCTTGAGGTCGCTCCCAGGGACGATCCGGCAAGGGAACTGGAAGGTCACTGCAACGGTTTCCGAACTAGATTCCGCTCATGAAATCACGCGCGTCGAACCGGGGGACAAGACAGACCGGTTGCTCGGAATCGCCCTGGATATCGGCACCACCACAGTGGTGGTAGAGCTCGTGGACCTGATCGACGGCACTGTTCTGGGCACAGCTTCTGACTACAACAAGCAGGTATCGAGAGGGGAGGATGTGATTGCCCGTATGATGTATGCCGAGGAGAAAGGCATGGATGAGCTGACTTCCCTCGTCCGCGGCACGATCAACGAGCGCATCTCGCGCCTCCTCGAGGAGGAAACTAGTAGGTCCGGGATGGCGACGAACCCGGAGGACATCGTCGCTGTGTCGGTGGCGGGCAACACCGTCATGAGCCAGCTATTTGTCGGGCTCGAGACACGCAACGTCAGGCTCGAGCCGTACGTGCCCGTTGCACATCACATCCCCTGCGTGCATGGTGGCGAGGTGGGGCTGATGACGAATCCCGCAGCCAAGATGCTTCTCTTCCCGTCTCGAGCGGGATATGTCGGGGGCGACGTGGTAGCCGATGTGCTGTCGAGCGGGATGCACCGGTCGGAGAAGCTAACGCTGCTGATCGATGTCGGGACCAACGGGGAAATAGTGCTTGGAGGAAAGGATTGGATGGTAGCCTGCTCCTGCTCCGCTGGCCCCGCGTTCGAAGGCGGCGAGGTTTCGTGCGGCATGAGAGCTATGGAGGGGGCTATCGACAGGATCCGGATCAACGACGACTTATCCACATCATACCACGTGCTGGGGGAGAGGACGCCCGCGGGGATCTGTGGCTCTGGCCTGATCGACCTCCTTGCAGAGATGTACTCCAAGGGAATAATTGACCGAAAGGCGAGGATACAGGACGTCGGCGATAGAAGTGTGAGGGGCACGGACTCCGGACTTGAGTACGTCATCGAACGGAAGAACAAACTTGGGAAGGGCGCGAGCTCCGACCTCTCCGTGACAGACGCTGACCTCCAGAACCTCCTGAGGACGAAGGCCGCCATCTACGGCGCGTGCTCGGTCCTCCTGAAGAAGACTGAGACCTCCCTGGAAGAGGTGGACGGCGTGGTCATCGCCGGAGGTTTCGGATACCATCTGGACATCGGAAGAGCGATCTCGATCGGCATGTTCCCGGACCTGCCGCAGAAGAAGTACAGGTTCATCGGGAACGGAGCACTCGGGGGAGCACGATTGGCGCTCCTGTCAGGGAGAAGAAGGAAGGAGGCCCTCGACATCTTCGACATGATGACCTACTTCGAGCTGAGCGTGGACAATGCGTTCTACAACGAATTCTCAGCCTCGCTCTTCATACCGCACACGGACCTGAGCAGGTTCCCGAGTTCCTCTAGTAGGGAGCATGCGGGGGCCTCGAGCTGACCTTCACGATAGCCGTCGCGGGAAAGGGGGGCGTGGGCAAGAGCACATTCTCCGCACTAACGGTCAGGCATCTTCACGAATCCACGGGCGAAGTAGTCCTTGCGGTCGATGCGGACCCGAACTCGAACCTGGGGGCGAAGCTCGACACGGAGCCGGGGAGGACGCTCGGGAATCTGAGGGAGGAGATCATTTCAAGAGGCGAGGAGCCCCCAGATGGCATTTCGAAGCAGGATTACATCGACTACCAGGTCAAGCTCGCGCTCAAGGAAGGCAACGGGTTCGACCTGCTCACTATGGGAAGGCAGGAGGGCCCCGGATGCTACTGCTACATCAACAACATGCTGAGGACGTTCCTCGACTCGATCACGACCAAGTATAGCTACGTGGTGATAGACAACGAGGCGGGCATGGAGCACCTGAGCAGGAGGACGACGCGCTCTCCCAACGTGCTGTTCATACTCTGCGACAAATCGAAGGCCTCGCTCGATGCGGCCAAGAGGATCGCTGCTCTGGCACAGGAGATGAAGATCAAGGCGGCTAGGAAGGCGCTCGTGTTCAATCTCCTCGACGAATCGGCGCACGCATCCCAGGTCAAGGCGGTTGAAGGGTTCGATGCTGTCTACGGCGTCCGGATGTCTCGGACGATCCAGGCTCGGATGGCACAGGCGGAATCCCTCATGGAGGTCCCGAGTACGGACCTCGCTTTCGCCGATGTGTCAAAGGCTATAGAGGCCGAGAGGAAGCGCGGCTGAGCTCAGGCTTGAAGCGACTTCAACATCTTCGGGAGGCCGGAGGACTCTCTCGGGCCGACGACGACCTTCATGCCTGTCAGCTCGTTCAACTTCCCGCTCATCCTGCTGACCTGCCCGGGTATCACGATCTCGTTCCTCAAGCACTTCTCCTTGACCTTCTCCGACTCGAGGGACTTCACGACCGACTCCGCGGTCAGCTTCCCGGCGGCGAAGGCGGTCATGACCGACTGACCGTCCGTGTCGACCACTAGAAGCCACACGGGCAGCTTGCTCTTCTCGATGTCCGCCCTGACGGTGAAATACGTCAGCGAGAAGTTGGTCGTGAACAGAAGCGGCGACTTGTCGGTCGGCTCGCCGACCGTGTAGAGGCCGGCCTTCACCTGGATAGGCACCTGCGGGTCTGTGAATATGTTCTGCCTGAGAGCCATCAGTGGATACACGAACTCCTTGGGCATGTCCTCCATGAGGACCATCGATGAGTACTTCATCACCCCAAGGGCGGCCTTCATCTCCTCCTTGGCCGATGGACCGACCACGGACACCGTTGGATAACCCAGCGGCCTGAACTTCTTCTTCACGGCCGCCCTGCGTATGACCGTCATGTTCTCCAGCAGGTGGCTTGCGGAGGAACTCCCGGGCTCAAGGACGAGCTCCGAGAGCCCGGCCTTCTTCGCCCTATCGGCCAGCTGGGAGAGTTCGTCGATGCCGGATGCACCACCGAGCACGAGCGGGAAGGCGCAGGCCTTTGCGA
Source organism: uncultured Thermoplasmata archaeon (assembly GCA_964612225.1). GTDB lineage: Archaea > Thermoplasmatota > Thermoplasmata > UBA10834 > UBA10834 > COMBO-56-21. The sequence continues at coordinate 5,721 of CAZTFD010000066.1, forward strand.
CCGCGACCATGGCGTCGAAATTCTGCGGCGTCGCGCGGTAGAGCAGCGGTCTTCCAGGGACGCAGGCCGCCAGAGCCTCTCCCATCAGGCCCGGGTCCTCGGTCATGAGGACAACGGCCATCCCCAGCCCGGCCGCCTCCTTCACGGCCTTCAGGAAGTCCTCCTTCTGGCCGGACGAGTGCCTGACCGCGACCGAGTCCACGCGTATGATCTGTCCGACCCTCTCGAAGGACATGGCCTTCGCCGCATCGAACTTGGATTTCATCGCATCGAAGCCCTCGGCATCATCAGCAATCACGCCGAGGACTGTCGGGTGATAGAACGTCTTGTCGTGCCTGAACAGCTGGGTCTCATCCCCCAGCTTCGCGACGAACTCGCCCGAGCCTATGGTGACCAGCTTGATTGGCGGCGCACCGCTCTCCTCCAGCGTGGCCTTTGCCTCAGGGCTAACGTACGGGCAGGCCTCAAGCGCGGCCTTCTGATTTGCAAGCTGCATGGCGAACGCGAGACATGTGGGGAACTTGCACTCCCCGCAGTTCTTCTTCGGGAGGAGCTTGTAGATCTCCATGGCTGTCGGCATGGCTACGCACCTCCTGATATGTCCGCGGCCGCCTCTCGGAGTCTCTTGACGGATTCCGGGTGTCTCATGACCACGATGTCGGCCCCCGCGACGAGAGCGGAGTACGCGGTCATCGTCTCCCAATTGATTCCGCGGAGCTCGGTGCTGCCCTTCCCCGGATTCTCCTCCATCGCGTCGGGGACGGTCCACGCGCACGAGCAGTCGCACAGGATGGGCATCTGGAGCACGGAATCGCCTAGAAGAGCGGCTTGCCTTAGCCGCTCTATCACCGAATATGAGTACTCGAGCCCCATGCCCAGGGCCGCCATCAGCGGATCCATTATGATGTTCTCCGGCTTCATGCCGAAGTCCATGAGCAGTATGTTCATCTGCTTGGCCAGGTTGATATCGAGATTGGAGAACGCCACCACCCCGTGCCCGTTCGCCATCGCGGCTGCGGTGACGGACTTGTAGACCTTCTCCTCCGCCTGGCCGAGGAAGAGCCGCTCCCCCTTGCCCACATTGGACACGGCCTCCATCAGCTTCGCGTCCTTCTCCTCGGACCCGGACCCGTAAACGATCAACGGGAGGGGCACGGACTTCAGGACCTCTTTCACGAGCGACTCGCACTCTTCCACAGACCTGTTCTCCTCTTCGGGATTGGCCGAGAGAAGCCTCAGGAGGAGCATGTCAGCGCCCCATTCCTTCCCGCACTTCCTGGCCCACTCGACGGGCTCCTTCATGACCGGGCCAATGGAGCGCATCTGCGGCTCCGGTATCCCCCTGGCCGTGTCGACCACGTCCATGGCCACGAGCGGCTTGTGTGGCGTCTCGCTCTCGAACCTGTGGAACGGAAGGCCGTTCGAGCCGCCGGCGACAAGCCGCGCGCCCCTTGTGCCCCCCTGCTCACTAGTCGCGCCAATCACCACTTCCCTGATCCTGCCCGGAAACTTCTCCTTAGGCACTTCGAAACCCATTCCGAAACCCCCAACCAAACATCAACTCATCATGGGCGGCATCCTGAGGGCCGGATGCTCCTTCTCGAGTATCCAGCTGATCAGCTCATCGGGAGTCCGTGCCACCGTCTCGTCGGCGATCTTGCTGACGAAATCGGGAACTCCCAGCTCCTCAGCCCGCTTGTTCAGCTCCTCCTTCATGGCCTCCTTCAGGTCCTTTGGCATCCAGACTATGCGCAGGAATCCGCCGTCCGCGCTGATGAACTTCTTGCTGACGAGGTACTTCCTGCCCACGCCGATGAATCCGGGAGTCTGGATGCCACCCCCGATTGATCCCGCGAGGGTCGAGAACGACATGCCAAGAGGGGTCATGCCAGAGTACTCCCGGTTCACGACAACGACGCCCTGGAGGTCCGGTGAGACGCCCACGATGCACTCGAAACAGCCGCATGAGGTCATGGGCTCGTCCATCATGGTGTAGGCGCTGAACCGCAAGAGCTTGCCGTGGGTCTTCTCAGCAACGGCTTCGTTCACGCCCACCCACTGGCCCTTCTTCTCGTCGATCGCCTCCTTCTTGGGGACAGGGTTGTTGGGTCCCGTGGGGGCAATCTGGAACGACGCCTTGGCATCGAGCCAATTGATGGCGCCGCAGAGCCCCAGCCGCTCGGGCGTGACGATGCATACATGACCCGGGGCGAAGCTCTGGCAGAGCGTGCATGTGTAGAA
>CAZTFD010000067.1:0-735 GCA_964612225.1 uncultured Thermoplasmata archaeon
TGCCCTGGAGGCCAAGGAGATCGGGGTCGACACGGTCTCCGCGGAATCAGACATCGGCGAGGCCAAGAAGGCGCTCGAGAATGGTGCGTTCAAGCGCGCGATTGACCTGCTTGCGGCGATCGAGAGAACTGTTGATGCCGCTCACATAGAACAGATTAAGAGGCAGAGGGACTTGGAAGCGCGACAGCTGGAGAAGGCGACCATCACGGTGTCGAGCCATGAACCAGTCGTCATGGAGGCTGCATCCTATGGCATGGACGTCCAGCAGCAGATCGGTCACATAGCCAACGCGAAGTATGCCCTTGAGAGGAGGGACGCTGTGAATGCGGTCAAGCACGCACGCGTTCTGAAGGACGGATCTGCGAAGATGGAGAAGTCACTCGACAAGAAACGAATAGACGCAGGCGTCCTGAAACATGTGCCGGATGCGAAATGCGGCAGGTGCGGCCACAGGACTCTGTACTCGTTCCCAAATGCTTCTCAGAAGTGTGTGGAATGCGGACATTCGTTCTCATTCGTTCCCTCGGCGGACGCAGTGGTCCAAACACAGCCCCAGCAGACGCCAGCGGTGGATCAGGAGCCCTCCCCCGGAGTGGTGAATATCGCGCCGCAAGAGCCTATTCAGAAGGAGCCCGAGAAGAGGAAGCGATTCCTCAAATGGTAGATGCCTGACAGAGCCTACATCGGCTTGTTCTGAGCCTCCTCTTTCGCCAGGGCTCTGATGACATCCCCTCT
>CAZTFD010000067.1:777-7776 GCA_964612225.1 uncultured Thermoplasmata archaeon
CTGGGAGCCGGTTGATGGATTTTTGCCCCATCTTGACGATCGCCTCGTTAAGCTCCGTGTCCGGTCCGACGGTCTCGACCAACTTCGACATGACCTCTTTGACCGGCCTCTTTCCGATCTCCTCATAGGCTCCTATGATCTCCCTCTGGGTAATCTCCTCCTGGAATGCGATTCCAATAGAGGAGATCGAGGGGTACACGAGCCTCATGTCCTTCTTTGTGGTCTTGATGGAACGCAGGACATCCGCCTCGCTGAAGATTCCGACCAGCCGTACTCCTTCCACGACGGGGACACCGGAGATGTTCTTCTCGGCCAGCAGCGCAGAAGCGTCCTTGACAAGCGTATCGGGAGTGATTGTGACGACGGGCGCGGTCATCACTTGCCTAACCTTCAGCATTGTTACCGGCTGAACATCAGCTGGAAAGCTATAAATGTTTTCGGCTGGTTGTGGCTACAGAATTCGGACTTCTAGGCGTGATCAGATGCAGATGAAGATGAAGCCCATAACAGACATCGAGATCGAGGACAACATAACGGTCAAGGACCTCACTTCGCAGATGCTGGCCTCGGGAGGCTTCACCGCGAAGAAGCTGGGCGTCGCTTGCGATATCCTCCGGAAGATGTTCCAGGAGAAGCAGTGTACGATCTTCCTGTCGTTTCCCGCTTGCATCATTTCCACGGGCACACGGGGCGTGATCAGGAAGCTGGTTGAGGATAAGCTCGTCGATGTCATAATCACGACCTGTGGAACGCTTGACCACGACCTCGCCAGGGTCTGGAGGAAGTACTACCACGGAGAGTTCCTTATGGACGATGCCGACCTGCACAGAAAGGGTATAAACAGGTTGGGCAACATACTCATTCCGAACGACAGCTATGGCATCGTGTTAGAGCAGAAGATGCAGCCGATTCTGTCGGAGTTGTACAAGAGCGGCAAGAAGACGCTCTCGAGCCGCCAGCTAGCATACGAATTCGGCTCCAGGCTCACGGACAAGAAGTCTATCCTCTACTGGGCTGCGAAGAACGACATCCCGATCTTCGTCCCGGGCATTACGGATGGGGCCTTCGGTTCCCAACTCTGGCTGTTCAAGCAGCAGCATCCCGATTTCAATGTCGATGTGATGAAGGACGAGCAGGAGATCTCGGACATCGTTTTCACGGCGAAGAAGACCGGGGCAATCATGCTTGGCGGGGGCATATCCAAGCACCATGTGATATGGTGGAACCAGTTCAGAGGAGGGCTCGAGTACGCTGTCTACATGACCACTGCTGAGGAGTGGGACGGATCCTTGTCAGGAGCGAGAATACGGGAGGCCGTGAGCTGGGGCAAGGTGAAGGAGAACGCACAATACATCACCGTCGAGGGCGACGTCACCATCACACTTCCGATGATTGCCAGCTCGGTCGTTGCCGAGGGAAGGCCGGCAAGACATTAATATCGCGAGAAGGAATACTCTATGACCTTCAACAGGCGGACGAATACATGACCCCCAAAGAGATAGGCCCGGGAATACCATCGTCGCAGGACCTGGCCGCTTTTGCCAGGGAGTACTTCAAGGCATACATGGAGACCATCGAGGAGAAGAAGCCTCAGACCTATCCGAAGTTCGCCCAGGAGGCCCCGTACACGATCAGGTGCTTCTTGCTTCCAACGGGTTGCATATGCATGATTTTCAACTCCTCTCAGGAGATCAAGACAGAAGGCGGGACCAAGGACTGGGACGAAGTCCAGGAAATGATCGTTAAGGGCGTTGACCACTTCGCAGGATTCTTCCCGTTCGAAGGTCGCTCCCTTGGCGACTGGAACAAGAGGGGAAAGAAGGATGCCCTTCGCGACGTCCGCCTGATGGAGAAATCGGAGCTGAGCAAGAGCGGAGCAGAACTGGAAGCCATCATCGAGAACATCACAAAGATGGTCAAGGCGAACCCGTGGCTGGGAAAGTCGGGGACCGAGATGGTGTCGACCCTGAGGACTATCGAGAACAGGGTCAAAGGCGGCTTCCCCACTGTGGATGCCATCGCGACTCTGCAATCCATGAAATCGTATATACCCGGATCAGAGAGCGTCACGATCGAGTTCCCGGACAAGGAACTCCTAGAGGAGATCTCCGAAGGATTGCAGAATGTCGGCAATCTCGAGAACAAGATCGAAATGATAGAGAACCGGATATTCGAGGTCGAGAAGATGGCCACCTCCCCGGACTACGTTGGCAAGGTTGACGACGTCCTGCAGAGGGTCGAGAGGCTTGAGAAGCAGCTCGAGAAGGTCTCCAATATCCTTACCATGCTGAACACGAAAGTGGAGACCTACTTTTCGAAGACCGCCGAGAAGGAACGCCAGGCGGACCTTGAGAAGCGCATCGAGGAGCACACTAGCAATGCGCTATCGCACGAGTCCAAGATAGCCGCGCTCGAGAAGGAGGCCGAAGGCCTTGTCGGAGAGATGCGCGCCATGACTGCGAAGATGGAGAAGGACATCCACGACAGCAGAAAGAGGATAGCCCGAATGGAGAAGCACTTCGTCGACTTCGCCAGGCTTGTTCAAGAGTAGTCCCCACATGAAGAGCATATGTGTACTCCCTGGAGACGGCATCGGTCCTGAGGTCATCGATTCTGCGGTCAAAGTCCTTGAGAAAGCTACCGATCAACTTGAGTTCGTCCATGCGGACATTGGCGGCACCGCATTCGCAAAGCGCGGGAGCTACCTACCGGATGAGACGTTCGATCTGATGAAGACATGCGACAGCTGCTTGTTCGGGGCCGTTACATCGCCAGACGGGCCGGACCAAGGATCCCCCGTTCTGCGATTCAGGAAGGAGCTCGACCTCTACGCCAATGTGAGGCCCGTGAGAACACTCGTCGAAGTCCCGAACCGCCCATCCATCGACCTCGTTCTGATACGAGAGAACTCCGAGGGGATGTACACTCAGGACGAGGTGTTCGACGACGGCGGAGTGACCACAAGACGAAGGGTCACAAGACGTGCTTCAGAAAGGATCGTTCGATTCGCGATTGAGTACGCAAAACTGAACGGCAGACAAAAGATCACCTGTGTGCACAAATCGAACGTTCTCAGGGCATCCGACGGTCTATTCCTCAGTGTCTTCAGAGAGGCCATGAACAGCAAGGGCGCGGGGCTCAAGTCCGAGGAGCAGCTAGTGGATTCGGCTGCCATGAAGTTGGTCGTCGAACCCAGAGTGTTCGACGTCATCGTCACACTCAACCTGTACGGTGATATTCTCTCGGATGTAGCAGCAGGCGTGGCTGGAGGGCTCGGATTCGCACCCTCCGGGAACATAGGGCCAAAACATTCCGTGTTCGAGCCCGCCCATGGTTCCGCGCCTGACATCGCGGGCAAGGGCGTCGCTAACCCCACAGCCGCCATCCTAGCAGGTGCCATGATGCTGAAGCACCTAGGTCTCACCCGACCGGCGAGCAATGTCGAGAAAGCCGTTGCGGACGTCTACTCTACGGGTCACCTGACGGTGGACATCGGTGGGCGGCACGGGTCGCGATCATTCACGGAGCATGTCATCGGAGTCCTCGAGGGCGGGAAGCGCCAATGAGCGACTCACTCGGCTGACGGACGCACGATTCCCCTCAGCCAACTGAGCTCGATCCTCATGTACTGGTTGAACGTGCCGGCTGCGTATGATTGGAGGTACTTGCCATAGCGGATAGTCACGAGTCCGATGCCAACCATGGCAAGAAGCGTTGCTTCGAGTGTTGAGAAGTTGCCGAGGAAGCTCTCCTCGACGAAGTCCATGGAAATGTGCACGCCCCAGAACAGCAGGGGGATCATGAGGCGAGAAGCCAATGATAACGGACCCACTATGGCGATCGCAATGGGGCTGTGCAGAAGAGACTTCCAGTGCCCTCCGGCATTCGCCAACGAATCGAAATCGAATACTGCCTGGATCCCGTTGGCCTTCGCGTAATCCTTGAGCCCGATCAGGTGGTCGAAGTCGATGAACACGCCGAACAGAAGAGCTACGAACGCGTCGTTCCTGTCAAGCATTAGAAGTTCGATGAGGAGAAGGCTGACGACAAGGTGCGTTATTGCGATCATCGGTCACCGTTATGATTCGTCTGCAATGACATGACGTGTGCGGTTGTTATATTTCATTTGTGTGGCAACTCCGACAACAAATACGGTCAGAAGGTGGAAAAATGGTGCGGGGGCTGAGATTTGAACTCAAGGACTCCTGCGAGACCAGACCCTCAATCTGGCGCCGTTGACCGGGCTTGGCTACCCCCGCGTTGTGGTCTGGATGTCGGTCCATATCTCTCTTTTGATTAAAGCCTTTCGGGGTATGATATGGCGACCTCAACATGCGAATCGAGAGGACCCTAGATGCCTGTCTAGGGCGCCGAGAACTACCTCGTTTCAGCGGGGAATCCCACTACCTAAATACTTGGTATCAATACTGGAACAAGCTTCAACAAATGAGTATGCTGAGCAAGCAAAGGGGAGCGGTAAAATGATTGGATTCCCTAAGGGAAAGGTCGCGTTCCGAATGTTCCAGAAGAAGGATCTGGAATCGCTGCACTGGGGAACGTTGGACGTACTCGAGAATGCGGGCATCAAGGTCTTCAGCAAAGAGTGCCTGAAGCTTCTGGAGGATGCGGGGTCGTCGGTCGACTACAAGACAAGCCTCGCGAAGATCCCCGGCAACCTGGTGGAAGAGGCAATTCGCAAGGCGAAGAAGAACATAACCCTCTTCGCCCGTAACCCGAAGAACGATGTCGTTCTCGATGGAAGAAGGATATTCTGCACTACGGACGGCAACGGCACGAGCGTGATGGACTTCAGCACCGGCAAGAGGCGCATGTCGACGAGCGAGGACATGGCGATGGTCGGCAAGGTGGCCGACGCGCTCGACTCCGCCCACATCTTCTGGCCATGTATAAGCTGCCAGGACATCCCGGACCATCTGAGGCACGTCGTCGACCTTAAGGTCGCGCTCTCAAGCATCGAGAAGCACGTCCAGGTAGAGACTACAAGTCACAGACGAGAGGCTAAATGGCTAGTGAAGATAGGCGCCGCCCTTGCAGGGGACGAGAAGGCCCTCAGGAAGAGGCCGATATTCTCCTCGATGCACTGTCCATTCTCACCTCTGCAGCTGGACGGGGGATCGACCGAGGGAGCACTTGCCCTCGCGAGAGCCGGCGTGCCGATTTCGTTCTACGGTATGCCCCAGGCGGGCATCACCGGACCGGTGACTCTGGCAGGTTCCATTATTGTCAATAACGCTGAGGTTCTCGCGGGCTTGACGATGGCACAGCTCGCAGCACCTGGATCACCTTTCATGTACGGGACGGGCGGAGCTGCCTTCGACATGCGGACGATGACATGGGCAGGCGGCGGCCCGGAGAGGGCGTTGATATCCGCGGGAGCCGGGGAACTCTCCCACCACTACGGATTCCCAATACTCTGTGGAGGAATAGTCACCTCGGCGAAATTACCTGGACCGCAGGCGTGCTACGAGAAGATGTCAAGCGGATTGCCGCAGTTCTACGCTGGCTGCGACATGATCGCCGGGCTTGGTCTGTTGGACGACGTTACCATGCTCTCCTACGAGCAGATGGTGATCGACGATGAGATGGCTAGGATAATGGCCCGGCTCGCATACGGTGTCACGGTCGACGACGATCACATGGCGGTGGATGTGATCAAGAAGGTGGGCCCGGGAGGCAGCTTCTTGGCAGACCGACATACAATGCAGTGGCTGAACAAGGAACATTTCCTGACGGACATCACTGACAGGCGTACCGGTGAGGCCTGGGAGGCAGATGGCAAGAAGAGCGTGGTGGACCGTGCCCGTGCCAAGGCGGCAAGGATCATGAAGGAGCATGTGGTCGCGCCTGTTCCTTCAGAGGTCGCGAAGGAGTTCGAATCGATTGTCAAGGCTGCTGATAAGGACATAAAGACAAGCGGGCTCGACTAGAAGTGCATGAGAGCAACGGGCAAGCGGCCTGAGGAGGGCCGCCTGTGACATACAATCTAAACGAGTGTGGGTAGAAAGTGATCCCTCTAGAGCTCATAAGAGAATTCGAGAAGCAGATGAAGGCGCTGAAGATAGGGGGTACCTCGCTTGTCCGCGCCCAGAAACTTGAGAGGAAGCTGGGGATTCGGAGGCTGTATCTGAAGCTTGAGGGCGAGAACCCCTCGGGGACTCACAAGGACAGGATCGCCCTCCTCTATGCCCTAGACGCGAGAATGAAGGGCAAGGACACCCTGGTGGCGGCAAGTTGCGGCAACTTCGGCGCGGCACTTGCACACACCGCGGAGAAGCTCAACATGAAGGCGCGAGTCTACATACCCAAGGACTTCGCGGCTCCCCGAAAGGCAGAGATCGAATCAACGGGCGGCAAGATCGTGTTGGTAGACGGTGACTATGAGGCGTCTATCAGAAAGGCCGCCGAGGAATCCGCCAAGAACGGGTGGTACAGCGCGAACCCTGGCGGCATGAACAAGGAGATTGGGATGTACGGTTACACTTACATCGCTAAAGAGGTCGGGCAGTCACTTGGAAGGCCGCCGGACTGGGTGTCCGTGCCCGTTGGCAACGGAGAGCTGATCAGCGGCATGTGGCAGGGGTTCAGGTCGATGGGCATGAAGCCACGGATGCTCGGGTACTCTAACAACAACGCCATCGTCTACGGCCTCGCGAAGGGGGCGAAAGCTAAGCTCGATGTTCCGGCACTCGAGGTGACAGAGATCAACGAGCCCCTATGCGGGAACTTCGTGACGGACCCCGACGAGGCTCTTGCCGCTATCATCGATTCAAATGGTATCGGAGTTGAGATGCCGGACTCGGAGCTAATCAAAGCGGCCAAGCTGATCATGGATGAGGAGGGGCTCGATGTTCTGCCCGCTTCCGCCGGGGCCGTGACTGCAATAACCAAGCTCGATTCCAGGAACCATGTCTTCGTGGCGGTGCTGACAGGCAGAGGCCATTTCACGTAAGCCAGTGCATTGTACATTTGTGTGCATGG
>CAZTFD010000068.1:0-7757 GCA_964612225.1 uncultured Thermoplasmata archaeon
TGAAGGGCGATGAGACTACGACCTCTGGAATAAGGAAGATGAAGGAGAGGAGGCTCGGACTCTACAGCCTGCTCGTGATAACCGCACTGACCTTCGCAGCGTTCGTCCTGAGCCACTTCCTCGGAACACCTATCGCCGTCATCGCATTCGTAGCCGGCGTTGTCTCGCTCTTCGTTGTGCCGCTCGTGACCGATGTCAAGGCAAGAGAGATGCTCGCTGGAGTCGACTGGTCGATCATCCTCTTCTTCGTCGGCCTGTTCGTCGTGCTACAAGGGGTGAGAGATTCCCAGCTACTGAACGACATCAAGAACTTCTTCCCTGGCTTCGGGGATTCCGGGGTGCCGACAATGGAATGGCTCACGGCTCTGTCCGCACTCTTATCTAACCTCGTGAGCAACGTACCCGCAGTGCTCCTTCTGGGCGAGCTGATACCCATATCGGACCATGAGCTTTGGATCGCGCTCGCGTCCAGCTCCACCCTCGCGGGGAACGCCACTATACTCGGCGCAGCAGCGAACGTGATCGTCGCAGAGAAGGCCGAGGCGAGAGGAGTCGAGATCAATTTCTGGAAATTCACGTTGGTCGGATTCCCTATCGCGATGGCGACCCTGTTCGTATCCACAGTCATGCTAATGCTGTTGTTCTGAGCACGTTCGGACGGATGTCTGACAGCCATCCAGCATGTGAAATGACCTTACTGGCGAAAGGGCTTTATATGTCCGACGGGTATTCCGTCAGTGTCGGATTTGAATCCGATAACACGGAGGGATGCACGTGCCAATGAAGCCAATATCTCTGGACAGGGCAAAGGAGATCGCAGCTGAGAAGAGCCTCAAGCCAGGCAAGGTTAGAGGAACAACAGAGGTCGAATTCACTCGGGGCGGAAGCCCGAGGGTCGAGATAATCGACTGGCCCGAGTTCGAGCAGATCGTCACCTCAAAGAATCTCGAGATTCATGAGGGCGGCGGATTCATGAAGCTGATGAAGAAGAACTGAGCGAACTTGGTCCTCAACTTCATCGCTCTAAACCCTTTAACCTCTAGTTTTTCAGCGCTTCACGATTATCGTGACGATGTCCTGATCGACCACCCTGTGGTCCAATCCGACTATCTGGCCGGGGAACCTCGCGCTCTTCCCCCATATCTGCGCGTACCTGAAGTTCTTTCTGAAGTCCCTGTGGATCGAGTCGCATATCATGCCGATGTCCGAGCCGTCCTTGATCACCAGGGGCTCGACCATGTCGGCCTCCTTCCCCTGGGGCTTCATGTAGATGCGTATGAACTTGAGCGCGTTGTATATCTCTTCTCTTAGCTTATCCAGTCCGATACCTTTCTCTGCGGCGATCGGGACGATCTTCCACTGCTTGAGCCGTTTCTGGATCAGCTTGAGATACGCCTCGTTCACGAGGTCGGTCTTGTTGATGACGGCTATCGCCGGTATGTAGAGCCTGTTGCCGGAGATGTAGTCGATGAGCTCGTCCTCATCGATGTCGTCCCTGATGACGACGTCCGCATTGATGTGGCCATATTCGTTCATCATGTCCGCAACGAGGTCCTCGTCCATGACCGATTGCTTGGTTGTGAAGTTGACCGTGATGCCGCCTCTGTTCTTCTTCGCTACGACAATATCCGGAGGCCGCTGGTTGAGCCTGAGGTTCGCAGTCTTCAGCTCCTCAACCAGGACTTGTATGTTCGTCTCGAAGACGTCGATCATGAGGAGGATCATGTCCGCTGAACGAACGACTGACAGCACCTCTCGACCTCGGCCCTTGCCTTTGGAAGCGTCTTTGATGAGCCCAGGCAGGTCCAATACCTGGATCTTTGCACCCCGGTACTCCATAACGCCAGGCACGACTGTGAGGGTTGTGAACTTGTATTCCGCCACTTCACTCTGTGCGTTCGTGATCTTGTTGAGAAGAGTCGATTTGCCAACGCTGGGGAAACCGACCAATGCGACGGTCGCATGACCGGATTTGCGGACCGCATATCCGGCTGTCTTCGGACCCTTGGAACGTCTCAGCTCGATCTGGTCCCTGAGCCTCGCGAGCTGGGCCTTGAGCCTGCCGATGTGGTGCTGGGTGTTCTTGTTGTACTGGGTCTTAGCCAGCTCTTCATCTATCTCTTTGATCCGCTCCTCTGCAGAAGGCATGGGCTCAAGCCCCAATGTCTTCCCTGTAGATATGCGTTCCAGCACCTTCTCCCAGGGCTGCTACGAGCTTTTCCGTGGAGCAGATCACGACCTCGTTCCCTCCGCCTTCCAAGAATCTTATGGCCGCGAGTATCTTCGGACCCATGCTGCCCGGCGGGAACTGCCCCTCCTCGTATAGTCTCTTGATCTCCTTAAGATTGGATCTCATGAATGGTCTTTGGGTGACCTTTCCGAAGTCTAGGAAGACGTGATCGACATCCGTAGCAATGACGAATAGCTTCTCCTTGATGTCCCTCGCGAGCATCGCCGCTGCGAGGTCCTTGTCCACGACGGCCTCGACGCCTACGTATCGATGTCCTCTGCGGATGACGGGGATCCCGCCTCCACCACAGGCGATGACAACCTCTGCCTGATGCTCTCCCCCAAACACGAGCCTCTGGACCGGCTTGCTCTCCACGATTCCGATCGGATCAGGCGATGGGACTACTCGTCTCCAGCCGCCTCTCTTCTTGTCCAGGACCATGACCCAGCCCTTCTCCTTGTGGAGTTCCTTTGCCTCGTGAGCGTTGTAGTATTTGCCTATCGGCTTGGTCGGATTCTTGAACGCAGGGTCATCCTCAGAGACTATGACCTGCGTGATGAGCGAGACCGCCACCTTGTTCATACCTCTCTCCACGAACTCCGAAGAGAGCGCCTGCTGAAGCATGTAGCCGATCTGTCCCTGGCTCTCGGCGTCGCACACGTCCATGCCCATCGGGGGCAGCTCGTTCTTGGCGATCTCGTTCCTGAGAAGAATGTCCCCGACCTGCGGCCCATTCCCATGCGTTATGACGATGTCGTAGCCCTTCTCTATCAGGTCCGCCATGCCCTTGGCAGTGACCGCCACGTTGCGCATCTGGTTCTCCTGGGTGGGTTTCTCCCCGGAGCGCAGTATGGCGTTCCCTCCTATGGCTATGACCGCGGTCTTCAACGCTGGGACCTCCTAGAGGAATGCCTTCGATTGCGAAACCACATATTTAACTGCTATCACGACACCAGCCTGGGAGAACCAATCTATTTATGCGAAGAGCAAGTTGCCTCACGATATGGAAACCCCTGCCAAGAGACTTGAATTGTACCTGAAGGGTTTGTTCCAGGAGTTCAAGAAGACGCCCCTGCCGATCCCTGTCGGGATTGCTATTGCAGCCGGGGTGTATGCGTTAGTGTTGCTCTATGCAGGAACTTTCTGCCTGGGCGGTCTCATCACTCCGCTGTTCATGCTCGGCATCATGTGGCAGTTTGGAGTCAAGGGGGTCAAGAAGCTGCTTATAGTCGGTATCGTGGCTTGCATGGCATTTGCGGGCGTGTGGGTCGTGTACTTCACAGATTTCTACCAGCACGTCGAGCCCAAGATCGCAACGAGCGAGAATGCCACGCTCTCAGACGGCATAGTCACTCCGCTTTTCGGGGATTCGTCCACGATGTTCAACTACACTCTCACAGTCCACATACCAAATGCGAACGCGACCGTGGAGGATGTCAGTGTCGCCACTGCCAGCGTCGCGTTCCCGAGCGCCAAGGCGAACAATTACACCATGCTCAGGGATCCCATCAAGAGTAATGAAACTGTCTTGTACTACTACTACAACACAAGGGTGACCAAACCGATCAACCAGTACATCTTCTGGGCGAACGTGAACGGCACATGGTACATCGCAGACGAGAGGTTGGACGACGGGTCCGAGCTCGCGATTAACGGCCCGATCTACAAGAGCACATGGGCCGTCATGGCGCCATTGGTGCCAATATCGTTCGTTCAGTCGTTCATAGGTGTGTACCCGCTGTACGCGCTCCTGCTGCTCATGATCTGGTGGACCAGGCGGGCGCGGAAGATGAGAGTGGATGCCTACGAGAAGGCCATTGAGGAGCGCTCGAAGGAGAAGGATGGCATACCTGAGACGAGGGCCAAGGTCCCAAGCCTCGCCGAGGCAATGGGGAAGGGGACCTCGGGAGAGGGGTTCGTCTGCTCTGAATGCGGCGCGGACGTACCTGCGGAAGCCAAGCGCTGCCCGAAGTGCGGCGAGAGATTCGACTGAGTCAGCTCGATGGATTGCAGATCTTGACAAAAGGGAGAGCAGAGTAAGGTTCATACCTCCCCGACCGTATGTCGGTTCGACAACATGGGTGCCAGAGGAGGAGGACCTTGGCCACGCGCGAAGAAGATCATCTTGATTCTATGCGTAGCATTCGCGATTCTCACTGTTTCGATCGTCGCTTTAGTGCTAGTTGCGGAGGGGGCCTATACGGCCAAGGACTTCATGCCTCACACGCCCATATACATAAATGGGAATGCTCGCTTCGGATTTGATGAGGGAGTGACCGCCGGAACTGGGACTGAGGCGGACCCGTTCGTTATCGAAGGATGGGAGATACTTGGCGTCAGAGATTCTGGCATATCGATAGACAACACGGATGCGCACATCGTGATTAGAAACGTCTCGGTGAGTGGCACCTGGTCCCCTTGGGAGAAGCTGAGCGACTCTGTTGGTATCTCCCTTGACAATGCTAGCAATATCAAGATTGAATCTTCGTTCATATCAGGTGTCCGTTCAGGGGTCCGCGCAAATGGGACCTTCGATGTCACGGAAGGTCTTGAGATATCTCGATGCACTTTTGCGTCAACTGGTCAGAATCTGATAATCAGCGGGACCAGTGATTGTCTGGTCACCCATTCATACTTCGACGGCTACTATGAGAGTCTCATGCATATCTCCAACTGCACGTCCGTTGAGTGCTCCTTCAACAAGATTAACGGAGGATCATACGGCTACATGACATCACGCACAACTGTCGTGTTGATCGAGAATGTGACTGAGCTCATGCTTGATGAGAACGACATAAGATCTTACTCGGACAGCGGTTCTGTACGTTTGGTCGACACAAGAAGCGCAGTGATTACGAACAACAGCGTCAAGTCTTACGGCCAAGACGGTATCCTGGCGGAGAGGCCCACGGACGTTCTGATCTATCGCAACGAGATATCCTCAGGCAATGGCATCGGTGTGCGGGGAGGCACCAATACTGTGGTTGAAGGGAATTACTTGCACTCGGAGTCGCATAGGTGGGGTTCGCTCAGCATACATGTATCGGACTCACTCAACGCAACAGTCTCTGGCAATGTTATCATCAGAGGTGGAGGGATTGCGATCGCCAACAGTCGCGAGAGTATCGTTCACGACAATTACGTGTCAGATGCTGGATACTTCACTGGCTACGGCTATCTAGAACATGCCACATGCATGCTGACATATGGCTGTCAGAACCTCACAATCGCAAGAAATATACTCTTGAATGCTTCAGGTCCGGGATTGGAGCTGTCGGGGACCAATGTGACGATCGATGGAAATTTGATCTCCAGCAACTCCCGTATGGGAGACTACTACGCAAGCAGTGGAGCGGGTCTTAGAGCAACTGGCTCAGGATTGTCCATCCGTAACAACCGGATCTATTCGAATACTCAGAGTCTGCGAGTGAACCCTGGCATTTCACTGCAAAGTTGCAGAGACTCAGTCTTCGAAGGCAACAATATCTCAGATGATATGGAAATCTATGACTGCGATAACCTGACGGTCAGGTCAAATACTTACGACGGAGAATGGAACCTGTCAGTGATTTCTTGGACACACATCACGACTTTTGAGAAGAACAACTTCGCAGAGGGGATCGACGTCAACGGCAATTCGTCAGTGATCCATTGGGACGCAGGATACCCTGAAGGCGGCAACTACTGGCCAGCCTACGTGGGAGTAGATATAATGAACGGACCGAATCAGGACATCCCGGGCCCGGATGGATTCGGAGACACGGCCTACCAGATATCGAGTGGGAGTCTGGATCGCTATCCCTGCATGCATCCGGTCAAAGGACAGGACATTCAGCCTCCGACTACGGTCGCGATATGCAACGGAACTGTGGGACAGAGGATGTGGTACACATCTAATGTTACAGTAGTTCTTGTTGCCTTTGACAACAACTATTCGTCGTTGGATACTCGCTACAGCCTTGATTCAGGGTCCTGGAGTGCGTATTCCTCGAAGATACTCGTGACGGGAGACGGAATCCACACATTGCAGTACCGATCTGAGGATGGGCAAGGCAACCTAGAGGAGACCAAGACGGCTCTGATCAGAGTGGACGGGCATGCTCCGTCCCTATCCAGTCAGCTCCTGAAGGAGTACAGGTTCAGAACCGAGATCTCCGACACAAGGTACATTCATGCGAGTTTTGTTGACGGAACGAGTGGCATAGATTACTCGTTCACAGAGTACAATCGGACGAGATATGGATACGATTACCCGTACGCAACATACAGCGCATCCGATTGGCATTCGATAATCCCCGAAACTGGGACTCAGTTTGGAGCAATCGAGGTTCTGGACGGGGCGGGCAACTCATTCACACAGACAATCAAGATCAGAGCGTCCGTCTCTCCGAACACAACCCCACTCAGCCACGAAGGACCTTATGGGTGGTGGCTTATCCTCGCCGTCGTTGTGGATATGGCAGTTGGATTGGCTACCCTTGGAGTGTTGGCATCCAGCCGAGAGAATGGACTGCCGGGTGGCAAATGGACGCCTCGCCCCGAGGGTGAGAGGCACTACGACGAAGATGTGATAGACGGATACGGGAAGTTCAAAAGGCAAGTGTAGCTGCTTGCGAGATGCGCAAGCACATTCGACACCAGAATCCCACAAGTATGTATTTATCTCGGTAGGCTATTTCAACCGCCAGGGATGTACTCAGAATATCTACGTTTCCGCAGGATGGGCGGGGGACGAATCACTTGTCATCGATAGCACATGAGCTAGCAAAGAAACAGAAGGAGATATCCGTCTCCGAGTTCTTCGAAAAGAACAAGCAGATACTGGGGTTCGACTCGCTCACGAGGGCGCTCATCACGTCTGTCAAGGAGCCCGTCGACAACAGCCTCGACGCGTGCGAGGACGCCGGCGTGCTGCCGGAATTACTCGTTCGAATAGAGAAGGTCGACAACACCGAGTACCGCGTGACGGTCGAAGACAACGGTCCAGGGATCGTGAAGAAACAGGTCCCCAATGTGTTCGCGCGGCTACTGTACGGCTCGAGGTTCCACACGAGGGCACAGAGAAGGGGACAGCAGGGAATCGGAGTCTCCGCCGTCGTGATGTACAGCCAGCTCACGACTGGCAAGGCGACGAAGGTACGATCGAAGATATCCGATGAGGATGTCGCCTACGAGTGCGACCTCATCCTGGATACCAAGAAGAACAGGCCCGACGTCATCAAGGAGGACTTCGTCATCTGGGACAGACCACATGGCACTAGCTTCCAGGTCCATGTCAAAGGGAAGTACATCGGCGGAAAGCAGTCAATATTCGAGTATCTCAAGGGCGTGGCAATCGTCAATCCACATGCCAAAATAACGTTCATACCTCCGGAAGGGAACACAATCGTGTTCGAGAGAGCCTCGGAGCTCGTGCCCAAGCCAACCAAGGAGGTCAAGCCACACCCAGAGGGCGTCGAGCTGGGGGAACTACTCAGCATGGCCAAGTATACCGAATCCCTCAAGATGACCAGCTTCCTCAACACCG
>CAZTFD010000069.1:0-7753 GCA_964612225.1 uncultured Thermoplasmata archaeon
AACGGTCGGGGAACTACCACGGACAGAGAGGCATAACGTTGTCCCCCAAGAAGGATTGAGGCTGGAAGATCATCCCGGCTTACCATTCGCATGCGGGAGCAGGGATGGAAGAATTGAACGCAGCACATACGTAAAGAATAACCCCTTCTGAGACAATCACGAGTCGTTCATGCCACTTTCCGACATAGACCGAGTCGTTCAGGAATCTAGTAGGAAACTGCTGCAGGTGTCCGTCCCTCCAGTGAAATACTGGTTGTTGGTGGACACGCTAGGAAAGGATGAGAGCGATCCACTCGTACAGAGGACAATCGCCGAGTGCGGGAAGTACCCGCCGAAGGTGAGACTCATCGAGACTCAGCGGAGGGACGGTACCTGGCCGATATCCAAAGCCAGAAAAGCAGAAGAGGACGCCGGTCCTGGTCCCCCGGTTGGATGGACATACATCACAATGCTACGGAATCTCCAATTGCTGGAGGACTGCTACACTCACAGAAGTGAAGGCCATATATCCGCTGCCCTCGAGAAGATCCTGGGCTGGCAGCAGAAGGAAGGGTACATCCTGGGTCCCAGACACGACATCTTCCCCCTCCCGCACTACAATGGTTACGCCGTGAGGAACCTCTTGATCTATGGAATGGATGACGACCCCAGAGTCAAGAAACTGGCTGACTGGCTCTTGAGCACCCAGAGGCATGACGGTGGCTGGGTGACTCCTTTCGTACAGGATGTCAAGTACCTGCCGGAGTACAGGCACATGAATGTGGACGATTTCATGAAGCTTGTGCGCAACGGCGACACTCCAAAGTCCGACCCAAGAGGATTCAGGGACATCCCGAGCTGCATCTGGACGACCATGATGGTTGTCCGTGGACTGGCCCGCGGCAAGGAGTACCGTGGTCGAAAAGAGATCCGCCGAGGAGCGGACTTCTTCCTGGACAGGTTCTTCAAGAAGAACTGGCACGAATCCTACTATCATTCGGAGAAGTACTGGACCCAGCTGAAGTATCCACCATACCCCGGCACCGGTCTCAGCGCCCTCTATCTACTGACGATCCTTGGCTACGGCCCTGGGGACGAGCGGATGGAGAAGCCCATCCGATGGCTCATGAGCGCCCGACACTCAGATGGCTTCTGGTGGCAATCGGACAGGCCTCATGCGCAGAAGGACCAGTGGATCACCGGCTTCGCGGTCGATATCCTGAACAGGTATTCGAAGAACCGATAGGGTAGGCGCGGATCAGAGGAACTGCAGATCCAGACCGTAGAAGGTCATGGTCGGCGAGTAGCTCTTGACCTTTCTCCTGGCCAGCTCTTTCATGACCCTTCCCTCTCTTCTGGCGATATCCGCGATCTCATCCAGCCTCGGCTGAAGTCCCGCATCATCCATGATCTCATAGTAATGGATCGTGCCGCCAGGCTTCAGCGCTTTCAGCGCATCAGCGACGAACCCGCTGGCATCGTGCGGTAGGTTCATGATTATTCTGTCAGCCTTCTCCAGCTTGGCGATCTCTTCCCTCGCGTCGCCCAGAATCGGGATCACCGCCCCCGCTTTGTTGAGCGCGATGTTCTCTTTCATGAACCTGATCGCCTCCGGGTTCAGGTCGATTGCGTAGACGACCTTGGGCGAACGAGTCTTGGCGATCAGAACAGAGAACGGTCCGATTCCCGCGAACATGTCGATTACCACCTCGCCCGCCCCGACATTTCTGGCGACGACCTCCCTCTCAGTGGCCAGCCTGGGAGAGAAGAAGACCTTCGCCACGTCCATCCTGAAGGTCATACCGTACTCTCTATGGACGGTCTCGGTCGTCTTGTCCCCCGCGACTACCTTCACGTTCCTGGTCCTGAATTCGTCTACAATCCCGGAATCCATGCAAACGGTCTTTATCGACTTCTGTGTAGCGATGATGGCCTTGCCGATCTGCTGGGCGTAAGGGGCAATCTCGTCTGCCATCTTGACCAGCGCGATGGAACCGAGCGTATCGAAGGATGATGGAAGCGAAGGTCTGAGCTCCTCAGGCACGTCCACGAGCACTCGGTAATCGGTCACCTGCTCCTCGACCTCCTTAAAATCCGCCGTCTCGATGGGATATCCGAGGTCGATCCTCTGCGAAATGGGTAGGAAGACGTTCTTCGCATCCGAGCGTATCTGGAGGTTCCTTCGCAAGACGCCCTTCTCGAGGAGCCTGAGCCGAACCGGTTCGGCCTTCTTCTTCGGAACCACTAGACATATGGAGTCCATTCGAACAAGCAAATCGACCTACTCGATAGATAATGCAATCGGCATCAGGGTCCATGGAAGGTTACTTCATTCGGATGGGAGATTCACAGGCCGATGACCGAGAAGGGCATGCTGGTGTTCGTCGGCCTCGGCCTTCACGATGAAGACGGCGTCAGCGAGAAGGGCCTGAAGGAGATCGTGTCCGCAGACCTGACTCTCGCGGAGGTATACACATCGGCGTTGTCCGAAGGGTCGCTGGACAGACTGGCACGCAGGTCCGGAAGAGCGATCGAACTCCTTGACCGAGCGGCAGTTGAGGATGGCAAGAGGATTCTGAAGGAATGCGAAAGCAAGAGAGTCGTCTTGCTTGTCGTTGGAGACCCCATGACCGCTACCACGCATGTAGACCTCCGCCTGCGAGCTGCCGAGGCTGGAATAGAGACGCGAATCGTTCATGGAGCATCGGCGTTGACTGCGGTTCCTGGACTCCTCGGACTTCAGCACTACAAGTTCGGCAGGACAACAACGCTTCCGTTCCCGCAAGAGGGCTATTCGCCGACAAGCCCATATGATGTCATCAAAGAGAACCTGTCCAGAGGACTGCACACTCTCGTTCTCCTCGACATAGATGCTGATGACTCGCGATACATGACAGTGAATGAGGGGTTGCATCTCCTTCTGGATATGGAGAGGCGTTTGGGACTGGGGATCATTTCGGAGGACACCTTGGTATGCGCAGTTGCAAGGGCAGGATCACCGGACTGCGTAGCCAGGGCCGGCAAGCTGAGTGATCTTCTAACGACCGACTTCGGACCTCCACTTCACACCATCATCGTGCCCGGGCGGCTTCATTTCCTCGAGGAGGATGCGCTACGAATGTTCGCTGGTAGGAAGAGTCCTGACAGTTGAACGTATGCGATGATCCAGAGCATCTTGTGGGAATCTCTTCCGACAGGCGCACGATCACATTCGGACAATCTCCTGCTCCACGACGATGCCCTTCGACGGGAGGCGAGCGATGAACTTGTCCGGAGGCAGCTGTTCCGGGACAATCAGGCCTTTCTCGCTCACCTCACCCGCGATAAGCATCTCCGTGGCGACGGCTCCACCAACCCCCACGAGGTAGCCCGTAGCGTTGCTTCCGCATAGCTCGTATGCCTTCTCGTGGGACATCATGGTCCAGGTCTTGACCTTCGTCCTCTTGCCGCCCTTAAGCCCAACGACCTCGACCATTATGCAGGCGTAGCCTTTGACTTTTCCGGCCAGATCCACAGGGCGAGGCAGAAGGGAAACGACAACGTCCAAAGGCCTCACTTTCACGCCCTTCACATCGACCTCCTTCAGGCTGTGGAGACCTATCTTCCTGAGCATGTTTGCGGTCGCCGCAAAATTGTCGTCAATCGCTATCTGGAAGGAGGCATGCTTGAGGCCTTTTATGAACATCGGCATCAAGTAGGTCTCCTCATGGTTCGTGTTGTACACCGGAAGAGGGCCGAGAGGAGGAGGGAAATGATAGACCTCTCTGCGGCTGAGCGGAGGAACATAGGTCATCTTCCCGTCCTTGAAAACGGCCGCGGGGACAGTCACTTCCTCTAGAAGATCTATCGGGGACCATAACGAGAAGAAATCGTAGCCCTCCGCGACACCGCTGTCGCCATCCTTCACATGCGCCTCTTCGACCACGTCCAGCTTGCTTGCTCCGTGGACTGCGAAGACATCCGACATGCCGGGATCTTCCCCAGTGGAGGTCAGAGCCGTTATTCCTGCATCCCTACATTTCATTCTGACTTTCTCGAAGTCCTCGATCGAATCCACGGTAAGGCAGAAATCCACGTAGTCGACTCCCATGTCCATCGCAGTGTCCAGCACTCTTCTGTTCAACTGCCATGGCATTGAACTGACGACAATGTCCTTTCCTTTCAACAGCTTCCTCAAATCCCTGGAGTCAGTCCCGTTCACCTTAATCGTGGATATCTTCTCGCTCTTGAGCCTCGCAGCCAATGTCTCGGCGGCGTCGGTCTTCGCATCAGCGAGGATGAGCTCATCCACTTTTGGGTTCCTTTCGAGTTGCTCCGCACACACTAGTCCTGTAATTCCGCATCCGAGCTGAACCACCTTCGTTCTTTCGCCCTCAAGGACCCAAATCATCTGGGAGGTAGATAGTGGTTTGCGGTCGCATTCATAAGCCACAAATACATATTGCAATAAATATAATAATTTACTGTATTTTATTTCCAGCGCTCGGACGATTCCTTCCATTCATCTCTTTCTACAGAGTAGGATGCTAAGTCGTATCCTTTCTCCTAGGGATGGGTCCGCGTACATCCCCCAAAGTGTTCTTGTTCCGGGGACCTTCTGCTCTACTCCGGAGAGTATCTTGTCCATCTCTTTGTCCCAAGGGTCGGCGGCGGAATAGACTGCCACAACGGCAGCTGCCTGCTTCAGATCGTAGTCGAACCAAGGTGAGCTCATCGCCTCCTCCACGACCCTCTCGACACGCTCGTCGCCTCGAGCAAGCCCCAGTCCGAACCTCCCAGCGGTGGCATCTCCGACGATCTGTCTGAAGACGCCAAGGTCGTTCCTGGCCATCGTCCTCGAAAGATCCATCACCGGCCTCAGCATGATACTATTCAGAATCGCGAAGGCCCTTGAGAGCGGTAGGTTTGGCGCCAAGGAGGAAAGCTTGTCATTATCGAACTCGACAACCAGGGCGCACCTCTTCTCGAGCTCGTTCAACGTCTTTGAAGCGACATCCCTTCGCCTATAACTTTCGGCAGAGAATGGTGTCGCGGCGAAGACCACTCCCATCGCCCCCTTTGCCTTCGCGATAGTGGAGAACATCTTCGCACCTAGGCTGCCGGTGGTTCCACCCAGACCACACATAAGGAAGGCGAGCTCCGTGTTGTTGAACACGTCCAGCAGTTCGTGACCGACCACAGATGGTAGGCGCCTGATAATGTCTGGGTCCGAGTCTGAAACTCCGATTAACCTGTCCTGCCCTATGAGCACTTTTCTTTCTGCATGAGATCTGGTGAGGTCGGCGCTCGAGGTCGAGAATGCCACGGTGGGATATGCCACCCCTTCGATGATGTTGCACCCAGCGCTGCCAATTCCGATCAGTTTCGATCGGATAGGCTGATCGTCTGGAGACTGGAAGAACCTGGTCCTGTAGTTTGGCATCCCGAGCTGTTGATAGTCCTACGGCCACTTTAATTTTTCATGGACCATGCGGCCCTGCCTCTTACGTCGAGAGCCACCCTTAAGTAACATGAAGCATATGCGTGAGCCAGAGCATCCGTGTGGACCGATTGGACGGGCTCGCATGCCGCTCTCTAAGATGTTGCGAGCAGGCCTCCGCCGGCTAAGCCGAACCACTGAGAAATGGTGCAGTTAGAATGCTAGACCTGCAGACTGGATTCCTAATCAACATGGCGGTCGTGATAGCGGTCGCGGCCATCATCGTCATACTTTTCAACCGCCTGAAGCAACCTCTGATCCTCGGATACCTTGTGGCAGGCATGGTTGCAGGACCGTTTGTGATATCGGCCGAGTACGAGATATCGTCAACAAGCGGAGACATGGTGATCTCGGCCCAACCCGTTATCCAGATGCTTGCCAAGATGGGAATCATCCTGCTTACTTTCACGATTGGCCTCGAGTTCAGCCTCAAGCAGCTCAGGAAGATAGGCGTGACCGTGATTGCTGCTGCGAGCCTTGAGATCATCTTGATGATCGGGATTGGATACCAGCTTGGCAGAGCACTGGGGTGGACATCCTTCGAGGCGACCCTGCTGGGAGCGATGCTTTCAGTCGCCTCAACGATGATAATCGTTAGGTCGCTGAGAGAGAGAGGAGGACTCGACAACGAGCGAGCCCGATTGATCGTTGGTCTGCTGGTGGTTGAGGATTTCGCGGCAGTCCTCATACTCGCGGCTGTTTCAGGACTCATCTCCCAGGGAGGCGTTAGTCCGAGACAGCTCGCAGACTTGGGGCTGAAGATGGGTATTTTCGTTGCGGCGTCCATTGTCTTCGGCCTTGCTGTCGTTCCCCGCCTCGTAGACTATGTTGGCAGGCAACGCTCAACCGAACTACTCGTGCTGACCGTGCTGGGTCTCTGCTTCTCGATGGCTGTTTTCGCCAGTTACATAGGGTTCTCGGAGGCCATAGGCGCGTTCGTGATGGGCGTAATCGTCTCAGAATCGAAGTTCTTGGGCGACGTCGTAAGGAAGATCGAACCCATCAGAGATCTGTTCGGAGCGATATTCTTCATCACGGTCGGCATGCTGGTCGATCTTGCCCTGTTCATCGAGCCGAAGTTCTTGATTACTGCGGCGATCATCACGGCGGTCTTCATCATGGGCAAGATGTTCTCCTGCACCTTGTCCACGTTCATCTTCGGATTCGGCGCAAGGAACTCCATTGGCGCGGGGATGAGCATGATAGCAGTCGGAGAATTCTCTCTAATGATAGCGGCCGTTGCAATAGGTTCAACTGCGATCAGCGAGCAAATCAATCTTTACCCGACGATCGTCCTCGTCACGACGATTTCGGCCCTAGTCGTCCCCTACAGCGTGAGGTTCACGGACAAGGCAACGAAATCAATCGAGGAGAGGGTTCCCAGATCGTTCCTGTTCCTGGCGTCGTATTTCAACCTCGTCGTCAGGAACATGCGCACCCGTTCGAAATCGTCTCTCCGTCTGTCAAACGAGATGAGGGGCAGTATTTCTAGACTGTTCGTTTACATTATCGTCATGGTATCGGTCGTCGCATTGGCCGTCAGCATCGCCCCGGACATTTCTGACTACGCATACCTAGTGGGGGACAACGAGGATCTCATACTATTCATGCTGGTGACGGGATCACTGATAGTTGTCGAATCGGCGATGTTCGGAATCTGGAGCAGGACAATAAGGCTCATTGAGGTCTCCACAAGTGAGGCAATGCTCAGCACGAGATCCGCAGAGAACATCGGATATCAGGACACCGCGAAGGCACTCAAGTGGATCTTCCTCGCGTTCTACATGATCGTCGGGTTCGTGGTGGTCTTCCCATTGGTTCACTCAATGGTTCAACAGGGAGTGATTTTCGCCCTACTGGCAGTATCCATCATCGCTGTGGCCATCATCGCGGTCTGGGGTTCCGTGAAGACGATAGACAAGAAGCTGGCTGAGATCTTCGAGCACAAGGGAGCGACCCCGTTCAGCGACTCTTCGGCCGACCTCGCAGAAATCGAGGACATCATAGCGACGATGGAGCGTGGCAGGCATTGAGGGCCGTCCACATCTCGGACAGCCATCTTGGGTACAGCGCCTACTCGAAGCTGGACGTGGCCGAGGGAATAAACCAGCGGGAGTCGGACTTCTATCACGCATTCCAGGAAGCAATCGACAAGACCATAGAGCTCACGCCGGATTTCGTTATTCACTCTGGGGACCTCTTCGACACTGTTAGGCCTCAGAACCGGGCCATCGACTTCGCCCTTCGTCAGCTCATCCGATTGAGCGAGTCTGGAATCGAAACGATACTGATTTC
>CAZTFD010000070.1:0-7697 GCA_964612225.1 uncultured Thermoplasmata archaeon
ACGGTTACTGCATCGTCGGATGGGACTCCCGGGACAGAGAATACAGGATGCTCAGGGCGGCGAACCTAGGTGTTCTGCACCAACTCAACGGGAGACTCGAGGGCAACAGACTAGCTTTCGTCTCAGATGAGGCTCTAATCAAAGGAAAGCCCACCAGAATCAGGTATACGTTGACATGGAAGCGACCCAAAGTGATTGCCTGGGTCGGAGAGTGGTCGGTCAGGGGAGGACCGTGGAAGAAGATCTCTGAATCATACCTCATCTACGCATGACGAAATGCCCCTCATCATGGGTTGGATTTCGCGCCGTCGAACAAACATAGAACAAATCAAACATCCAGCTCCTTTCGAATGAAGTCCAACATTCTCTCTGCCCAGCGTTCCAGATATTCCTCTCCTTTGCCAACCTCTGCCTTGCGAGGATCACCAAGTACGCCGTTCTTCGATAGCGCCGTGACGCCTTGATTCCTAAACAGTTCAATCTTGTCATCGAAGCTTCCCACGAAACCTTCTTCGGCATGCTCCATCTTGACTAGGTCTTTGCGTAAGGCTAGAACCATTGATGTTTCGGATTCACCAGCATGGACCCCTGATTCATTCGCCGATATCCCGTATTTCGATGAAAACTCTGCTAGGGAGCTCAATAGGCCTTTGAGGTCCGTGTAAGCCACAACTCTCGTCTCTTTCAGACTCCGATTCAGTTCATCAGTCACCTCTCGCACGGCAGCGAAATTCCCGCCGTGAGATGGGAGGATTACGATGTTCTTGAATCCGTGTCTTGCCAGACTATGGCAGTAGTCTCGAAGCAAGCTCTTCAGCGTATCAGGTCCAAGACTGACAGTCCCAGGGAGCATCATATGGGGTTCGGAGCATCCCACTATTATTGAAGGAGCTTGTAGAGCGTTACCGAGCTTTCTGGTCACTTTGCTGGCAAGCGCCTCGCCGATCAACGAATCCGTGCTGGTGGGAAGATGAGGACCATGCTGCTCATTAGCGCCAACAGCAAATACGACCGTTCTGGAACCTCTATCAAGAGCCTCTCTGATTTCAACCCAGCTCATCTCGGAGATTTGAATCCTGGCCACCTGCATTCCCCCCGTGTTCGAACACGTGCACAACAGCTTGGATTCATGTAACAAGACATAAAACTACCTTACACGCAGTCACCTCTCGTTCAACTCGCGCCATTGCTGTGGTTTGAATGTGAAGCGGAATCCGACTTGTCGCCGTTCCTCTCCTTTGGTCTCTTCTACGGAAGAGTCTTGAACATGCAAGGGGAAGCGCTGAGAGAGGGCAGCGAGATTCCAAGCAAGCTGAACAGCTGCATCAGTTCTTCACCGGCAAGGAATTAGTGCAAAGGGACAAAGACTGGGGACATGATACATGGTTTGGAGGATGTGGTTGTATTGCCTAAGTTGGTTGCCAAGGGACCTGTTCTGGTCACGGGAGGAATCACGGGCATTGGACGAGCAACGGTCGATCTCCTCTCAGGAATGAGAGTCACTGTGTATGCGACCGCCCGGAAGGATGAAGACCTCGAAGATCTTGGCCGCCTCGAACAAGTCATTCCGATGAAGCTGGATGTCACTAGACAGGAAGATGTTGACCGTGTTGTTGGCATGGTGAAGAAGCGAGGGAGAGGACTCTATGGCATAGTGAACAACGCTGCCACGGGAGACATATGGCCACTGGTTGAACTCACCGCGGAGGACATGATGTCAACATTCGATGTCAATGTCTTTGGAGTTCACAGGGTCACGCGCGGGCTAGTGCCATTCCTGGCGAAGTCTCACGGCAGGATTGTCAATATCAGTTCAATAGCTGGCATAGGAACTGGAGGAGATATCGGAGATTACGCGATGACGAAGCACGCGGTTGAAGTCTACTCCGACGTACTCCGCAAGGAACTGAGGAGATACAAGATCAAGGTCAGCACCATAGAGCCAGGAGAGTTCAGGTCGCCATCGATAGAGAAGGGTGCCGAGGTCGCCGCAAGAAGAGCGGAGAGATATCGAGCGGTCCTGAGTCAGAAGGAAATCCGAAGGGTCGTTAGGGAGGCACATCAGTACGCCATCCAACATTGGAAGGCCGACCCACCTGACAAGGTGGCGCGCGCGATTGCTCACGCGCTGTTCTCTCCCGCCCCGCATTGGAGGTACTTGGTTACCACGGACAAGGATGATCTAACCTACGAGCTACAGGTTCTGGCCGCGAAGATCATCCAGATCAATCGCGGAAGCGAATACAAGCTGGAGAAAGATCGGATTCATTCCCTCTTGGACAAGACATGGAGCAAGTGGGATGAGTTCTAGACTGGGGCTTGCTTGGCTCTTGGGGAACTGGAGCCCGGATAATGGCCTGGAACCTACCGGTGATTAATGCTGGATGCGTGAGTTGTCGAGCTGTAATTCTTTACTGGTAAGGAATCGAGAGAATCTTGTTGAAGCCGTTCGTCTGGCCCTACCAGAGAAAGCGAGAAGAGCGGGATAGACGATTATCCCCTTGGAGGAGGAAATGGTCGCGATATCCGAGATCTCAGCAGCGATTGCCGCGGCTGGCGTCATCCTAGGCGTTCTGTTTGCCATGGTGCAGCTCCGCAATCTGGTCAAAGCGAGAAGAATGGACTTAGTCATGAGACTCTACTTAGCTTGGGGAGAAGAAAGCATGAAGAACGCTTTTGCAAGAGTCCTTGCCATCGAAGTGACTACATATGAGGAATTTGTGAAGAAGCACGGGCAGATGGCGGGTCTGAATCGCGAACCGATTTGGACTGATATCGACAGGGTCGGATGGTTCGTGAATGGATATGGTTTTCTTGTCCACAAAGGCCTGGCTAACCCCAGGGACATCGAAGATCTCTTTGGTCACGGAATCATTTTCCTGTGGGAGAAGTTCAAACCGCTAGTGGAAGGCTGGAGGAGGGACCTAAAGATGCCTCGATCCTACCAGTGGTTCGAGTACATGTACAATGCGATGAAGAGCAGGAACAGATAGCCTAGCTCGGTGCAGTAATCCTCTGATTGAGAGAGAGCTAGATTCTTCATTTCACATCCGGCTCAATGCACACCTTGCGGCTTGAACATTAATTCACACTAAGAAATTAAAAAGTGCGAGGGCCCGGATATTCGTCTGGAATCTACTGGCAATTAAACCCTCCACCTGTAGAATTCACGATTGTTAGGGACCAATTGACGCCCGATTATTAGCCTGGAATCTACCGGCAATTAAAGCTGGGTGCAATAACTACCGGCAAAGAATGCGGGGGTCACAGTCCCTTCATCAAGCTCCTGCGGAGGACCCTTCCTGATGCGAAGACGAACAGAACCGTGAACACTAGGAGGCTGAGTATGTCGACACCCCAGTTGAAGACTGTGTTCTGGTCCATACCCGCATGTGATTGCGCATCCAAAATCCATTCGCTTTCACATTCGTCCACCATCTTCGAACAGGGATTCTCGACAAGCTGGCTATAAATAGGAACTGCCCTGCGATGTATGGCACAAATCCTCAAGAACCGACTTTCCATGACCACCTCGATTATGCAGGGGCGACGCGGGACACCCTATCAGAAGGAGTGTGTATGGCTGAATCGAAGGGCTATCTACCAGATATTGACATGCTCACGCGTGTTCCAGTTGACAGGCTCTTCGAAAATCTCAGAACCGGATCCGAGGGTCTGTCCAATGAACTCGCCCGCCGGAGACTGGAGGAACACGGGCCGAACATCCTTCCAGAGGCGAAGAAGCAGCCTCTTGCTCGCAAGGCCGCGGTACAGTTCAAGAACCTATTCAATGTGCTTCTCATCGTAGCGGCGATTCTGTCTTTCATCACGGGATTCTCATCAAACGATGTCAGCTCGATCGAGATGGGCGTCGCAATCATCTTTGTAGTAGTGGTGAGCGTCCTTTTCAGCCTGTTCCAGGAACACAGGGCTGAGCGAGCGATAGAGGCGCTACGCCTGCTCGTGCCCGAGAACATCCGTGTGATGAGGGATGGGAAAGTCGTGCAGGTCCCTACCTCGGAGGTAGTCCCGGGGGATGTTGTCGCGCTCGAGGAAGGCGACAAGGTGCCCGCCGACGCGCGCCTTATCAACGCGTTCCAGTTCTCGGTAGACAACTCAGTTCTGACGGGCGAGGCGGAACCTCAGCCTAGATTCGACGTATGTAAGAACCCGGTTGACTGTGCCGCGGAGGACATCACGAACTTGATCTTCGCAGGGACTACTGTCGCATCAGGTTCTGGTCTCGCAGTCGTTCTTGCCACTGGTGCCAACACCCGGTTCGGGCAGGTCGTCGGGATTGCACGAGCCATCGAAGAGCCGTTGAGCCCGCTTCAGAGGGAGATAAACCTCACTGCTAGGCTTAACTTCCTCGCTGCAATCGCAATCGGTGTTCTCTTCCTTGTGATCGCTCTCCAGTTCCTACGTCTTCCAATCTCCGACAGCATCCTGTTCATGATTGGCGTGATGGTCTGCGTCGTGCCCGAAGGGCTGCAGATCACGCTTACTCTCTCCCTCGCATTGAGTAGCCTCGCGATGTCGAAGCGGAACGTGGTGGTGAAGCGTCTATCTTCGGCCGAAACTCTTGGATCTGTCACTGTCATCTGCACGGACAAGACCGGTACTATCACGGAGGGCCAGATGACGGTCAGGAAGGTCTGGACCAGCGGGGATGTTCTCGATGTCTCCGGAGAGGGATATGAACCTGAAGGGGCAGTGTATCTCAAGGAAAAGGAGCTGAGAGCCTCCGGACGCAAGGACCTGGAGACCCTCTGCGAAATTGCGGCGCTCGACAACAAGGCAACTCTCGTCCCGCCTCTCGATCGAAGGAAGTACCGGTGGACGGCTGTGGGCGACACAACTGACGCCGCCTTGCTGGTCTTGGCCGCAAAGGCTGGCCTTGACCCGAAGAAGACTCTTGAGGAGAGACCAAGAGTTGGCATGATTCCGTTCGAATCAACCAGAAAGATGATGACGAGCATACACCAAGACAAGCATGGAGCGGTCCGGGCATATGTCAAGGGGGCTGGGAACGAGATTGTCGCTCGCTCAAAGAACATCCTCTGGAAGGACAAGGTCATCCCTCTTACGGGCGAGATTTCAGTGAGGATACTAACGCAGATGGACGACTTCGCGCGCGAAGCCTACAGGGTTATTGCGCTTGCAGTCCGGGACCTGCCCGGGAAGTCGGACAAGTACGACTCTGAATCAGTCGAAACGGAGCTGACCTTCATTGGACTCGTTGCCATTCTGGATCCTCCCCGCAGGGATGTTGAACAAGCCGTCCTGAAGGCTCGCAAGGCTGGCATCAAGATCGTGATGCTGACCGGAGACCACGTCCTGACGGCAGAGGCGATTGCCCGAAGCGTTGGAATCATCACTTCCTCTGACAGCTTCGTTATGTCTTGCGA
This sequence comes from uncultured Thermoplasmata archaeon, assembly GCA_964612225.1. Lineage (GTDB taxonomy): Archaea > Thermoplasmatota > Thermoplasmata > UBA10834 > UBA10834 > COMBO-56-21. Next base: position 5,409 of record CAZTFD010000070.1, read on the forward strand.
AAAACTCCACGAACGGTCGGACGCGGAGCTATCGGACATGCTCAACGTACCCGAGCTTGTCTTCGCCCGCGTAACGCCAGAGCAGAAGCTGAGGATCGTGCACTTGTTCAAGGAAAAGGGGGAAACCGTGGCGGTCACGGGTGACGGCGTGAACGACGCTCCGGCGCTCCTTGAGGCCGACATCGGTATCGCCATGGGCATCACTGGGACGGACGTGGCCCGAGAGTCGGCCGACATGGTGCTTCTCGACGACAACTTCGCGTCAATCGTGAGTGGGGTCGAGGTCGGTCGCTCTGTCTTTGACAACTTGAAGAAGTTCATAGCCTACGTGTTCAGCCATAACTGGGCAGAACTGATGACTTTCATCGTGTTCGTACTTCTCCAGACCCCGCTTCCACTTGCGGTCGTTGGAGTGCTAACGATCGATCTTTTGCTGGAAATCCTTCCGTCCATCTCGCTCACGATGGAGCCCCCTGAGCTAGGCATTATGGACCGTCCGCCTAGGTCGAGGACGAGCAGGCTCTTCGACATCAAGACTCTCGCTCGGTCGTTTTACATCGGTTCGCTCACGGGCATCGTGGCGATCCTGTGGTGCTTCAGTGTATGGCATGGCGCTGGCTGGTCTCTAGGAATGGCATCAATGACAGATAGAGAGGCGTATCTGAAAGGCACAACCGTCGTGCTCGTTGGGATCATGGCAGGTCAGCTCGGTAACTTCTTCGCGACGAGAACGAACATCAGGTCGTCGTTCACCATTAGCATCAGGGCAAACAAATGGCTGTTGCCAAGCCTAGCCGCGGAGCTAGCTATCCTACTCGCCATCGTTTATGTTCCTTTCATCCAGCCGATCTTCGGGTCCAGGCCGCTCCAGCCGATCGAGTGGATCTACCTGTTCAGCTTCGCGCCCGTGATCTTGCTGCTCGAAGAAGTCCGAAAGTACTTCGTAAGGACCGTAATGCTTCCTGCTCCTCCAATTCATGTGCCGCCACCAGTTCCAATCTCCGCGCCGACACGCGCATACACTCCGGCCAGAGCTATAAGACGTGCGCCGTTCGTACAAGTCGGCTCGCCAGTCATAATCCTGAGCTCGACCCCGGAGGATGTGAAGACGGCCCTGCCGCTCGCGGTGGGAATCGCGGAGCAGTCAGGGTCGAAGATAGTTGTCGCTTCCACGAAGGCGCTGCCAGAGAGAGAAAGGGAATTCCTCGCAACTGCTGGGATACCGTCGGAATACATCAAGCTGGAGACAACGAAAACCATCAAGGAGATGAGGGCGGCTGCACTCGCAGTCAAACGCTACGCAGACCGAGTCGGAGCTGAGATGATAGTCGTACCAATCCGAGCGAGTATGTTCACAAGCCACAGGGCGAGAAAGAGAGCGAACTGGATTTCGGAGCTCTCGGACAAGCGCGTGGTGCTCGTGAGCGCGCCCAAAGAGCAGAAGGCGACGCTCGAGCCAATCCGCAGGCTCGTAATACCGGTCCTCGACGAATTCCATCCCGAGGTATTCGCCCTCGCAGGAGCGCTGACGTCGTCTGCCAAGATACCAGATGTGGATGTGGTTGCTGCGAAGGTGATCAGGATCCCACCGACCATACCGCTGTACTCCACCTACCGCCCCGAATCGCTCGTGGACACCGAACGGGAATTGTCCTTCCTGAAGTCCGTCAGCGGCCTTCCAATCTTCCGCACGCTGAGCGCCAAGGTTCTGTTGGTCAGGGATGTGAGTAGAGATCTGGTCGAATTCGCGAAAGAGACACGCACGGACATGATTCTATTCAGAGGGGACTGGACTGCGATTCGGCGTGGTTTCCTAGCTGAGAAGGAAAGAAGAATAGCGGCGAACGCGCCGAGCTATGTGCTCCTCATGTTGTCTCCGACGAAGCGCATTCGATGAAGAGCAGTCTGAGTATCAATCTGTTCTCTGGAATCAGAATGTGCGAGGGCCCGGATATTTGCCCGGAATCTGCCGGTGATTAAAGCTGGATGCTATACCAATGGTAAGGAATGAAGGGAGTTCGTGCTCGATTTTCTTGCCGGTAGATAATGGAGTCGTCTTTCCTCCCTTATTAGCTTTTCCGACAACGACAACTTACGTCCATTCTCAGACCTCGAAACCAATACGACAAGTGCCGGTCGTCAGAAGCGACAGGCTCAAATCCCTAATCAGCTGCATAATACGTGCCCTCGGGGTGGTTCGAGGAGGGGGTGAAAAACAGTTGAAAGCAATAGCAGCAGCATTCAGCGTACTCATCACAGTCCTCATGTTAGCACAGCCAGTGCTTGCCG